>NZ_LUKE01000009.1 GCF_001592735.1 Bdellovibrio bacteriovorus | reverse complement strand
TGGGGATCTTACGGGGACTTATCCCAATCCAACGATCGCGGCCAGTGCAATTAACTCTTCAAAAATTCAAGACGGTTCGATTGCGACCGTGGATTTAGCGTCGGGAACGGGGGCGGGACAAGTGTTCCGTTTTGATGGATCTGCTTGGCAGCATACGAAACTGCAATACACAGATTTAGTCAATGGCACCGGTGGCTCACCTTGGCCGACAGGTTCTTGTTCTGCGGGACAATATATTACTTGGGTTTCAGTTTTAGATGGTTTTACTTGTTCAAATTTAACTTCTGCGGCTGTGACGACAGCATTAGGATTTACTCCTGCAAACCAAGCGCGCACGATCACCGCAGGCACGGGCCTTACGGGTGGTGGCAACCTTTCAGCGGACAGAACTTTAAGTGTGGATGTGGGGACCGGAGCGGGGCAAATTCCGCAGTTAGATAGCAGCGGTAAATTAGCGGTTTCTGTTATTCCAAGTTCGGTGACGAATGCCCAGTGGACGGTCTCAGGGGCTGATGTGTATCGCCCTTCCGGAAAAGTTGGGATCGGCACCAATACTCCATATGGACTTTTAGATGTCCGTGGCGCCACTCCGCAAATTTTGATTTCAGACAGTGATAATGCCAAAGGCTCAAACGTGAATGGATCTTTAGAGTTTAAAGATCAATACAATGTCCCATTGGGTGATATCGGTTATTTTGGCACGCGCGATATGTTTATCCGCAACGCTGATGAAGGATTGAATTTTGGTACGGGTGGTAATGATGGACAAATGTTTATCAATGCGGCTGGTAATGTCGGTATTGGGACGACGTCACCCAACGAGCGCTTAGATGTGGCCGGTAAAGTCAAAGCCACTGAGTTTTGTATTGGAGCTTCATGTTTAACGTCTTGGCCTGCGACTGGAACGGGTGACATCATTAATGGTGGTAATACCACCGGTGCGGCCGTGACTGTGGGGACGACAGATTCCCAAATGTTCAGTCTGAAAACTGGCAATACCAATCGTTTAAACATTCCTGCAACGGGCGGGGTGGGAATTGGTTTGACGTCTTTAGCCAGTGGTTATCTTTTAGAAACTGCGGGCAAAGTTTCTTCGCGTGAAGCCGACCCGTTGATCGCGACTTTTGACACCTCGAACGATCGCACCTCGCCCAATATGACCGGCGGGATTGCGATGTATGACAGTGCTAACGCTGTTGCTGGTTACATGAATTTCGTATCGGGTGACAGCAATGCTGATCTTTACATCGGGAATTCCACCGGCGCGGGGAACGGCGGCTTGCGCTTTAGAACGGGCAATCACTTAGACCGCATGTATATTGATTACTTGGGTAACGTGGGAATTGGCTCGATCACTCCGCAGGCAAAACTGGACGTTGCGGGTATCGTGCGCGCGCAAGAGCTGTGTGATGAAAACGGAGCGAACTGTAAAGATCTTTCTGCGGGCTG
>NZ_LUKE01000008.1 GCF_001592735.1 Bdellovibrio bacteriovorus | reverse complement strand
CACATAATTTACATAATCCTTTGACCTGGATTTCGTTCTTTTATATCGTATTTCAAGGGCCCACAGAGGGCCTTTGAAAATCCCAAACCCGTTATATTGTCTATATATAAATAGATTTTTAATCTATTAAGGTCTATCTATATATAGACGATATGTAGTATTATATCTACATATAGATAGATTTTGTGAAGGCGGACTTATGGGATCTAAGACAGCAAAACTGCGTCGACATCAGATTGATCGAAGCTTTGAAGAATCCAAAAGATTTCTTTTAAGCAGACTTCCTAAGTATGGGTGGGTGAATGAAATCCGTGAAGCCTTAGGAATGACGATGCAGGATTTAGCCGATCGCTTGGGCGTGATCAAACAGCGCATCGATCGCATTGAAAAAGATGAGATCAATGGCAGCGTCACGTTAAAGACGATGCAAGAAACGGCCGAGGCTTTGAATTGCGATTTTGTTTATTTTTTAGTTCCGAAAGGACAAGGCTTACAAGCCACACTTGAAGCCCAAGCACGCAAAGCGGCGCAAGAAATTGTGAAAAACACGGAACACACCATGGAGCTTGAGGAGCAGGGAACTTCTAAACAGTCCCAGCAAAGGTTGATTGAAAGCCTGACACAGGATTTGTTGATGAAGGAAGACCGTAAAATATGGAGAACGAAAAATGAAAATTCAAAGTCCTCCCGGCGCGACACCTCTGGATGATGAAACTCTTCGTGGATTGATTCCGAATTTAAGCACGCAACAAGAGCTCGACGAATTTGAAGCTGCCGGTATCGCGCGCGCCACTTTGTGGGCTCAAAGCAGTCGTCGTTTGCAGCAAGATCTTTTGTCGGCCTCGGGTCTGTGTCTGCTGCATAAAAAAATGTTTGAAGATGTTTGGGATTGGGCCGGGCAGTTTCGTTTGCGCCAAACCAATATCGGGGTTGCGGCTAAAGATATTCAAAATGAATTAGGTCTGCTTTTAGGTGATGTCAAATTCTGGATTGAACACGAAACATTTTCAGCTGAAGAAATCGCCGTGCGTTTTCATCATCGCTTGGTGTGGATTCATCCGTTTCCTAATGGCAATGGGCGATTTTCAAGGTTGGCGACAGATTTATTAATGCAGCAAATGGCTGAAAAAAACTTTTCCTGGGGCCGTTCGCAGCTAGGTAAACTAGGCGAAGCCCGCAGCGCTTATATCGGCGCACTTAAAACCGCCGATCACTCGCAAGATTATGATCGGCTTTTAAGATTTATGAAAAGTTAAATTTTTAAGTCTCTAGCGGCATGCGCGGGCGGGGTGTTTCCCCTAAAATAATGGAGTTCGTAAACTCATAACTGACCAAAAGAGTTAAAGAGCTATAATACACCCACACCAAAAATACCACTAAGGAACCGGCGGCGCCGTAAGCACTGCCAATGGCCGTACTTCCTAAGTATAAAGCAATCAAAGTTTTACCGACCATAAAAAAGAAGGCGCTGGTTGTGCCCGCGATAAGACATTTTTTCCAACCCATTTTATCCGAGGGAACAAAGCGATAAATGGCGGCAAATAGGAGTGCGAAAATCGCAAAATTGCTGACAAACGTCACCGTCTGCCAAAAGAAGCCTTCGCCTCCAGGAAAGACCACGGTCAAGGCGGTGGAGAGCATCAGCGAAGCAATGAAGAGAAAAATAAAACCCAGCAAAAGTCCGATAGAAAAAAGTCGATCGATAAGAAAACCCATCCAGCTTTCTTCGTGGGCTTCGTACTTATGTTCGTTCACTTTATTAAGGGCATAACGAAGTTGAGAAAAAATCGCTGAAGCGGAAATTAAAAGTATCGCAAAACCGATGATACCGGAAAGGCCCGTCGCTTGCGGATGTTTATCCGCGTTATCTAAAATCAAACGAATGGATTCACCGGCCTGGTGGCCGATGGCTCCAGAAAAACCTTCGAAAATTTTTGTTTTTTGGTCTTCCCCTAAAACCGAGGCTAAAGATAGTAAAATAAGCACGAAAGGCGCGAGGGCTAAGCCCGTGTAATAGGCCAAGGACGCGGCCAACACAAAGACTTCGTGTTTAGTCAGCTCATTGGTTAAATTTACGAATCGCGTTTTGATGGTCATTGCTACCTCCGTTATTTTTGCCAGCCGGGCACCCACGCGGTGGTACGGCCGCCGACTTCATCGTGCTGAATTTTTTGACCCTTGCTTGTTTTGGCGTTTTTAGATTTTCCCCAGCGATGATGGAAAAGCCAGGTTTTCGGGAAGCGTTCATAATCGGCATCGACGCTGGCTGCTTTTTTTACGACCGCCAAAGTCATCTTGTGCAAAAGTTTAAGTTCGGCAGGTTTTAGCTCGGATGCCAAGCGATGAGGCGCAATACGGGCCTGAAAAAGAATTTCATCGGCCAGCCAGTTTCCGATACCTGCAAAAAGAGTTTGATCTAAAAGAACGGCCTTGATGGCCTTTTTTCTTTTTTTAAGTTTCTCGCTTAAAACTTTTACTGTCGGCCAATCAATCAAGGGATCAAATCCCAGGCGTTTGATACGGGGATGTTCCCAAGGATCGTCGGCCAGCCACATTCGACCAAAGCGTCGCGGATCGGTAAAGGCCATTTCAATTTTTTTATCACAAATTAAGAGCAGTCGACAAAACCACATGCGGCCTTTCGGATCGTCATCGTCCTCGAGGCTCCATAATTTAGTGCCTCCCCAAATATCGCGATGACGACCGGTGGAGGCGTCTTCTAAAAGTGAAATATTACCACTCATGCCTAAATGAAAAATCGGCCACGGTTTTTTATTGAGCTCTAACCAGAAGTATTTTCCTTTTCGACCGGCCCCCGTGATTTTCGCACCGACCAAAGCTTTTTCGACTTCTGCAGAGCGCACAAAAGCGAACAGCCAACGATCCTTGTCGTCGGTCACAATTTCTTTTATTTTTCGGCCCTTTAATGTGCTCGCAAGTTTGCGTCGAACGGCCTCGACTTCTGCTAGTTCCGGCATCTTCACCTCGCCCTTATATTTTATCCCGCGTTTTAAACGGCGAGTGCAGTATTAAATTTATTTTTCGCCAAAATGCATTGTGAGGGAACACTAATGCCACCACGCACCTTGCCGATTAACGCCCACTTCTGGAGTAAATCCGCGCGGCGCTGAGGAAAGGTAAGCAGAAAAACTCATATTGTCTAAAGTCCAAGTGCCATTGCGAGTGCTGACGGCAGCGACCACATGCCCCTCACCCCCTCGCGTCCCGACAAAAGCCGCCATATGAGAAGAAGGCACCCCGAGCCAGCGAAGCAGTTCGATACGTAAGACCGCATAGTCTTCGCAATCTCCTGAACGTCGCGCCAAGGTTTGCGAAGGTGTTTGCCAATGATTTGACGGATCTTCCAGGGGGCGGATCATCTGGCGAGTGACTTTATGCACCCAAGAAATCCGCTCTGCTAAAGGGGCCTCGCGCATTTGTTGAACACCCTGCCAAAGACCCGCGGCCCGCAGCATCTCGGAAGAAAGAGTGGCTCTGATGGCTTCGCGCCGACCCGACGGAAGAGGTGATTCCATTTTAGATTCTTTGCCCCAGAACTCCGCTCCAGCAGAAGCCAAGGGTGAAAACAAGGTCGCAGTAACAACAAATAAGGTGCAGATGAAATATCTCATTGAAAAACCCCCTAAAGCAGAACCAGGGCTGCAACCGAGATGCCGAGCTTTGCCCGAAATGAAAGGTCAATAAAACACACGGGACTGTTTTGCGCGCCGCCTTTTTTGGGGCATTAATACTTAAAGTGAGGACTATTTCCCAAGCCGCTCCACGAGAAGAGTGATAAAAAAAATGGAATTAAGGGCGCCTCGGTGTAAAAATCAAAAGCAATGAGTAAAACAATCACTAAAGAAAACGCCCGGGGTATTTGGCTAAAATCCCAAGGGCTGACGGAATCTGCTCCCTTCGGCAAGGGATCTGCGGCGACCACCAAGGCCATCGAACATTTGGGTTATGTCCAAATCGACACGATCAACGTCATTGAGCGCTGTCATCATCACATCTTGTACACACGCATTCCGGATTATAAACGCCGTGATCTGCACCAAGCACAAAGCCAAGATAAAACCGTTTTTGAGTATTGGACCCATGCGCTTTCTTATGTGCCGACCCAAGACTTTCGCTTTTTTATTCCAGATATGAAGCGCCGGCGTCTTTCGCCCGGGCCGTGGTTGGGCAAAGTAAAGCCGCAAGAGCTGCAAAAAGTTTTGCGTCTGATAAAAAAAGAAGGACCGATTTCTATCCGGGATATTACCGATGATGTTCTGGTTGAAAAAGATCACGAATGGGCCAGCCGTAAACCTTCCAAGAAAGCTTTGCAGCTGGGTTTTTATTCTGGAAGATTGGTGATCAGCGAACGACAAGGCATGCTTAAAAAATACGAGCTGCTGGAAAGACATTTTGCGTGGGATAAGATGCCAAAGCCCGCCACACGCGCGGAAGTTTTAGAATACGAAATTCAGAGATCTTTAAGAGCCCAAGGACTTGTCACCCTTGATTCTATTTGCCACTTAGTACCCAGTAAAAAACCGGAAATTAGAAAGATCATAGAAAAGAAAGTTAAAAAAGGTGAGCTGATTGAAATTAAAGTTCAAGATGCCACCAGATCTGAGTTCTGGGTCGCGCCGGAAGTTTTAGACGAAGCGGTCACGGTGAATGAAGAGCTTGTCCATATTCTGTCCCCTTTTGATCCATTAACTATTCAGCGTAAACGCTTGCACTCGCTTTTTGATTATGAACATCGCTTTGAAGCCTATGTGCCGAAAGAAAAGCGCAAATACGGCTATTTTGCGTTGCCGGTTTTAGTCGGCGATAAGATTGTGGCGGCCATTGATTTAAAAACGGATCGCGAAAAACAAAAGATGCTGATTCAGAAATGGACTTGGCTGGGAAAACACAAATCAGCTAATAACAAAAAACTTATCGAATCCGAGTTGAACCGGTTTGAAAAGTTCCAACTGCAAAAGTAACTTTTGAGTCCTGACATTTATTGATAAGATTTTTTACTTATGCCTTCGCAAATAAGGCATAATAAAAATATGAAGCCTTATAAGAACATCAGCGGCAAATCAGGCGTGATAGCTTACGAAATTCGTGAGCGTTCCATTGTTGTGGTTTTTGTGGGTGGGGATTCGTATTTGTACGATTATGTTCGCACGGGAAAGCGCGAAGTTGAAAAGATGAAAGAGCTGGCCCTGCAAGGCTGGGGACTTGCGACCTATATCTCGATGCACGTGAAAGATCGTTACGCCCAAAAAATCGCGGGCTGAGATTTTACTAAAACTCTTCTTTGGTCATCGCGAAAAGCAACAGATCCACCCATTTTTTATTAAACAGCAGTCTTTTTTTGCTTAAGCCTTCTTTGCGTAAACCCAAAGCTTTGGCGACGCGGATAGAGCGCTTGTTTTTAGGCTCGATGCCGGCCTCAATGCGGTGAAGTTTGATATTTTTAAAGGCGATGTGGATGGCGGCTTTGCAAGCCTCTTGCGCGTATCCTTGACCCCAGTGATTGTTGAAAATGCGATACCCTAAATAAGCGTTGTTAAAAACTCCTCGAGAAACATCCATCAGCGCCACTTGGCCAATCAGCACGCCGTCGTCTTTGCGGAAGACGCCGAAGTTGTAGTACTTATCTTGCGCGCGCAGTTTTTTTTCGTTCTTTAGCGTCTCTTTGAATTTTGCCAAGGTCAGCTCGGACTCTTTCCAATTGGTTGTGTCCCATTCGTTTTGCACGGGACGTTGGCAAGAGTAAGCTTGTTCCCAGTTTTCATAGTCATGAAGTTCTAGGGGACGAATAATAAGACGCTTGGTGATTTTCAAGTACGGCAACCTTTTAGAGATCATGATTAGCGAAGTTCAACCGAGTCCTCAAAGCTGTCATTGCTGATGAGACGCAAAGGCACACGTTGAAGTTTGGTGTGGTAATAGGAAAGATGATGACCGCTTTTTACCATGGCGGTGTGCTCGTAATGGCCGATAAGTCTTAAGGTGATCTTAACTTCGGTATTGCGAGGCACGGTGATAGCTTTAGGAGTCACCATATGGGTGTTTTTATCGTTCACCCAAATTTCCGCGCCTTCTTGCTCCGTAATCACCATGCACAAGCAGGGAGACTTCGTCGTAAAGCTTAGAAGTTCGCGTAAGGTTTTAAACCATGTCATCCGTGGCCCCTCCCCAAAGAGCTGGCCAGGGTTTAGCACAGGTTTTTTATGATTTAAAAGTGTTTTTCGCCAATCCCAGACCTTTTAGGGTGCGAGGGAATGGCTTAATGCAGAGCGATTGGGGCAATCAGGTAGAATTCAGGGATTTCTACTGTAAAACTTTCGCCGTTTTCAGCGACGAACTGATAATGCCCTTTCATACTGCCGGTGGAGGCGTGCAGAGGGCAGGCACTTTCGTATTCAAATGTCTGACCGGGTTGGATTTTGGGTTGAACACCCACCACGCCAGGGCCACGCACTTCTTCTTTGTGTCCGTGAGAATCCGTGATCAGCCAAAAGCGGCTCATCAATTGAGCGGGTGAAGATCCATTGTTGGTGATTGAAATTTTATAAGCAAAGAAATGATAGTTTTGATCAGGCTTTGATTCCTGAGAAACGTAAACCACATTCACCTTGATACTAAAATCTCTTGTTTCGGTCTTTTGCATTGCCATAATGAAATCTAGGATAGTTTTTTCGTAACGAAAGTAAAAGAAAAATTAATAAAACGTCTCTGGGCGGCACGTTGGCATGTCAAAGATCACGGGACTTTAAGATTTTCAATTTCAAAGACCAGGGGATAGTGGTCACTTGGTAAATGAAGTTTGGCCTCCATATTGCGAGGCACATCTCGTTCCATTCCCATTTCGTCCTTATAACGATACACTTTGGTGGCACCGGCTTTGACCAGTTTTTGAAGATTGGGATTTAAAAACGCAAAATCAATCTGACGACCATCGGCTTTGCCGCCGTTGCGAACTTGGTAGAATGTCGCTCGCGCTTCGGGGGGAAGTTGAGACACCTCTAAGACGTCAGACAACTGGGTCAGGCTGTACAGGTCCCTAAACTCCTCATCGGTGTGGTGAACTCCGGCTTGACCATTAAAATCACCGGCCACCATGATCGGTAAATCGGGGTGCACGGCTTCAAGTTCTTGATAGATTTCGATCAAAGTTCGTAATTCTGCTTGGCGTCGTTCAAAGCCATTGGGGTCGATACGATCCGGATCTAAGCGGGACTTTAAATGTGCTAGTAAAATCGTCAAAAAAGGTTTCTCACGATCGGTGGTAAAAAGTCTGAGTTCGGCCACGTCCCGCGAAAACTTATGACTGCTTGTGACCTTGCCGCCCTTAATCGGATAACCGTTTAAAAGGCTTTGGCGTTCGTGAGGATAAAGGTAATTGATGGGGCGATTTTTATTGGACTGAAGATCGAAATAAAAATCCATGTTCTTGCGGATCAAAAATCCCACGTCAATATTGCGCTCTGAGTTTCCTTCAATCAAACAGGGCGAATAGGCGTCATCCATAAAGAGATGGTTGAAGTTATTTAAGGATTCAAAACCACCGACTTCGCACAGCATAATGATGTCGGCGTTAATTTCTTTCAGAGCCTTGGCGATTTCGTGGCACTTTTTAAGCGGCTTATTTTCATAGACCGAAACGGAGAGACGCTGCCACTGGGACTCGCTCAAATTTACGGCCTCTTTTTGGGGAGTGCCTTCGAACATCAAAAAGAGGTTCTCTGCATTGAGTAAGCAAAATTTAAGATTTGTGGTCTTCGTCCACGTCATATTATGATTCTACGGAATTTGTTCATCCAGGCACAAACTAAAAGTGAGGAAATCAGTGGCTAAGAAGTCCGCTTCAGCGAAAACTCCGTCAAAAGGCAAATCACAGCTCAACATTCAATCTTGGGTTGATACCTTTAGCTTCGGAAAAGAACTTAAAGTAAAAAATGAATTGACAGGTTTCGTCTATTTCTTAGGAGTGGATGATCAAAGCCAACTGGGCGCTTTGATTGAAGAGCATTCTTTAGTTTGGCAAGCAGAGTCTTTGAAAAAAACAGAACGCGAGTTTATTTATTTCGTCGGTCAAAATGGCCCGGTGTGGATTCTGCGTCCTCGTCAAAAAGGAACTGTCGGTCACGGTGGTTTGATTGACGAAGCCGAATACACGTGGGCCCGTGATCAGTTCGGTGCCTTGGTTGCGCAAATCAAAGCTCACGCGGTGAAAGTTTTAAATATTGAATTCCGCGGCACGGATGAAGTCCAAGATCTGGGCGCTTTGGTCGGTTTAGATATGGCGACTTATAATTACCGTCACTATGTCGACGATAAGCAGCTGTTGGATCTTCCTAAGGTTTCTTTGAAAAAGACTTTGGGCACTTTGGATTCCGATTTGATCGTGGAAGCTATTGATCGTGCGCGCGCCGTAAATACGGCCCGCCATTTGGTGAACATGCCACCGAATGATTTAAACCCAGCTACTTTTGCTGAACTTGTAAGCAAAAAATTGAATTTGCCATCCACGGCGAAAGTGACCGTGTGGGATGAGCGTAAACTTCGTCAAGAGGGCATGGGTTTACATGCTTCCACTGGCCAAGGGGCGGAAAACACCTCGCGCATGGTCCACATCCGCTATCGCCCTAAGGGAAAATCAAAACTAAAACCGATCGCGTTTGTGGGTAAGGGGATTACGTTTGATACGGGCGGCCTTGATATCAAACCGTCTTCGGCGATGCGTTTGATGAAAAAAGACATGGGTGGCGCGGCGTCGGTTGTCGGTCTTGCGACGTGGGCCTCAAACAGTGAATACCCGGGTCCTTTGGATTTTTATTTGGCTTTGGCGGAAAACGCGGTGGATGGAAAATCCTTCCGTCCCAGTGACGTGATCACCGCGCGCAACGGTTTGCGCGTTGAGATTGATAACACGGATGCTGAAGGCCGCTTGGTTTTGGCAGACGTTTTAGATGTCGCCTGCACGCAAAAAGGGTCGGATGATCCAGAATACGTGATTGACGTCGCGACCTTAACGGGGGCGATCAAAGTGGGTTTGGGTTCTGAAATTGCCGGTTTGTTTTCAAATGATGATACTTTGGCGTCAGCGATCACTCAGGCCGGACAACGTGCGGGGGATTTGAACTGGCGCATGCCTTTGTTTGAAAAATACTGGGCTGAGATGTCGTCGCCATTTGCAGATTTTAAAAACTCGGGCGGAAGCTTTGGTGGCGCGATCACTGCGGCGTTGTTTTTACAAAAATTTGTGCGTGGAAAAAAATGGGCGCATTTAGACGTGTATGCGTGGAGCGATAAAGCGCAAGGGGCACTCACTAGCAGCGGTGGTTCTGGTCAGCCGGTTCAGTGTTTGATTGAGTTTTTGACGGATCGAGCGATGAACGCGTAGTTGATTGCGGATAGTTTTATTTTTAAGACGCTCAGGAGTTAAAAACCTGAGCGTTTTTTATTTGTAGCTAACGCAACTCGCTGCCGCGTCCTGCAGCTTTGTGCGTTACACTTGGAATTAAAAAAGATATTTTACCGATGCGCCGATCGTGGTTCGGCGCATGTCTTTTAACGTCAGTTTGGCAGTGCCTTGGGTGACGTCGGAGTTACTTGCGGTGACACTTTGAAGAAAGAAATCCAACGAAGAGGTGTCTGGAATAAGTGCAAACCGGGCGCCGACTTGTACGCCAGACATGGTGTATGCGCTGGTTCTTGTCAGAGTAGTTGTGGTGGTGTTTTTCGCTTCCGTGCTTGAAAGGGAAGCGAAGCCAAGACCGCCGCTGATAAAAAATCCGTCGTTTACTTTGAATTGGACTTGTCCTTGAACTTCGATAGTTTCACCGGCGCCTTTTTCTGTGATTTCTCCATTTTCCGCATCAGTTGTTGAGCCTGCCCACAAGCTGGTATAATCAATTAGAATTCCAATCTCGGCGGCACGAAATCTACGAAACGTACCTAATTGCAATCCGGCAGAGTTTCGTCCGGAACCCATGGTGCCGTCTGCATTATCGGTGGCGATTTTCGCCTCAAATGTTTTTGGTATGTAATAGGCGGTTAGAACAACATCTAACGGAGCGGTCTCCGTTTGTTGAACGGGGCGATAAATGAGTGAAGCTTTTGGGTCTTTGAACCCCTTAGAGTAATATGTGGTATTGAGGCTGCTGAGTTCTGTGTTTTCACCAGGAACCAGGATCAGTCTAATAGACGCGTTGAAGTTATCAGTGATTCCATAGGAAAATATCAAGCCAAGATTTGTTCGTCTCGTTTTTTGGTCAGCGGCAAATGTAGATCCCGAGTAATAGCTCAGTTCTTCATTCTGAGAAAAGAAGGCACCTTCAATGCCAAATTTTCCACTTTGAAGGAGATACCCTAAGTCGGTCATTGTTCGGTTCGGTAAAATAAGAGGGACGTTTTCTGAAACCGATGCGTTTTTGTTTTTGGGCTGCTTTTCCAAAACGGGTTCGTCAATAACGTGAAGAGAAGGCTCGAGCATCTGGTTTAATGTCAAAGACTTCGCCTTATCGCAATCTGAAGTATCTAAGGTGATATTGTTGGCACTTTGCCCTACAACTTTAAGGGGACATTGAGTGTTATCTTGAAAAGTTGCGAGCAAGATTTTTCCGCGTTCGATGGGCTCGCTCGAATTGCTCGTCACGACCACGATATTTTTACTCAAAATAATCTGTCTTATTTTATATTGAGCTTCCAAAGCTGGAGTTTGGGCAAAGGAGTTAGTGACTCCAAGCACCGAGCAAACAACCAAGATCATTTTAAGTTTCATCATTTCCCTCTCTTTGATGTCATCGCAGTCATTGTGAATGGGGATGGATATAAATAAAAATAAATTGTTTATTTTGAATGTTTTGCGCGTAGGTTTGCGACTAAAGTAGGGCGCCTTAACGCGCTGGTGCTACCTACGTAGGTAGCACTGGTGCGTTATCGCTGAGTTGCACTGGAATATTGAATACAGGCGTCGGCAGCTTTGTGCGTTATCGATGTAATCGGGGGATATAAGTAATCGCGGTCGCGGTTACTTATATCCAAATAACTTTTTAGATTTAATATAATCGCGAACTTTGTCCGGAACGCATTTTTCCCACTTCGGGTCGCCTTTGGCTAAAAGGTCTTCGACGTCGCGGGAATGCATGTACTCTAAAGTCTCATCACAACCAGCCACATCGACGATTTGGCTGTTGTCTAAGAAGTAAGAATACATATGGCGCAGGTGAGGCTGCGGAAAAAAGCTTTTCGTGGTCATGCACAACATCGAAGTCTTATGGGGGTAAACGTAAAGCTTGGTCTTTTGTTCTAAAAGCTTCCCTAAACCTTCCAGCAATCCGCCTTCAAGATCTTTATAGTGATCTTCCGTAAAAAGCTTTTCTAAGTAATTGGCCGAGATAATGATCGCCATAAAGTGCGGCGTATAACGACGCATGAAGCGCTTTAATTTATAAAACAACTTAAAGTTAGAAATCATCACGTGCATACCCAAGTTCGTCAGTGTTTCCACGCGGGCTAAAAAGTCTTTTTCGTTGACGTCGCCATCGGTGAAAAAGCTTTGCATCGTCATTTCCATGATCGGCAAAACTTCGACGTTCTTGGTTTCACTAGCACTGACGTCGCCCTTCATTTGTAAGATGCCTTTTTGCATGACATCCAAATGAGTCGTGGTGATCGGGCGGAAGTGACCGCGCTGAATTAAAACGGATTTGCCGTAAACAGCATCGGATACATTTAAAATTTCATTTTTTGGCGAAAACAAGATCGCTTCGGCTAAACCGCGACGAACAAGTTCTAGGTTCATCAAACGATCATCAAACTCTGAAAGATCAGGGCCGCGGAACTTAATCACGTCAATGACGATTTGACCTTCTTTAAGGTTATCCACTAAATGCGGGATGAACTGGTCGGGATCATTAATATGATAAAAAGCCGCGTGAATCAAATTGACGCCCAAAATCCCTAAGGATTCTTGTTGTTGCAAGCGATAGCGATCTAGCATCCGGATGTGCAAAATGATTTCGTTGTGCGCGCCCCCCGGCGTATTTTGAAAGCGCACCCCCATCCAACCGTGGGATTGCTTGTGACCGCCTGAAGCCGTCGCGACCGTGTTGGCAAACGCAAAAAACTTCGTATGCGCACCACGCGTGTCCGCCAAACGATCCACTAAAAGATCGTACTCATGACCAAGCATTTTTTCTAAACGCGCTTCACACACGTAACGGCCATTGGCCTCGCGCCCATAAATATCGTCACTGACGATCATGTCGTAAGCAGAAATAGTTTTAGCGATGGTTTGTGAGGCTTTGCCGACCTGAAAGAAATGTCTGGCAACTTCCTGACCCGCACCGATTTCGGCAAAAGCACCATAGCGAGAAGTATCAATGTTGATTTTAAGTGCTTTAGCTTCTGGTTTTTCGATGGGAGAGTCGGACATTACTTTCTGTCTCCTTCATTCTTTTCAGCTTTCACCCAGCCGGTGATGGCTAAGCTCATCGCTTTTTCAATCGGCATATCTAATGGAGTGATTTTACTGCGAGGAACCATCAGTGTAAATCCCCCTAAGCCGTAACTCATCGGCACATAGACCGCGATGCGATCGCCCGCATTTTGTTCGATGGCAGGAATGTCTTTAAAGCTTTCGCGAGTCACTAGACCCAAGACGCGGACTCCGCCTTCGCCCATATCGACGAAGACCACTTTTTGTAAGCCACCCGGACCGCCACCTTTAGAAAATAAATTCATCAGATCGCGCAAAGGACTGTAGACCGCTTTAATGAACGGAACTTGCGTGAGCTTTTGTTCCAACTTTTGAAAGATCCCGCCAGCTAAAAGGTTATTCAGCATCAAGCCTAAAAGGAAAATAAGCACGATCGTTAATAAGAATCCTAAACCGGGAATGTAAACCGGAAGAACTTGGCGAAGGGCATCGCCTAAAAAACTGTCCACGATCGCGATGCCGGCGTAGATAATATATATAGTCAACGCGATCGGTAGGAAGGTCACTAAACCTTGCAAGAAGATTTTCTGAAGCTGTTTCATACTTGGATGTCCTGTTCTAAGAAGTCTATCGGCAGAAAATGAATAACATCTAAGACCCGGTCCAGCAAGCCGTGACGCCCTCTCATATTGAGACATTTTTTTTGCTCAACCCCCCTGGACTTCTGTCCGAAGAGAATAAGGTCAAAGGAGAACCCGTGAAACGAGTTCTAGCACGTACTACTATATTTACCATCTCTTGGATGTTCGCGCTGTCCGTTTGGGCTCAGGCCGAAGTCGTTCCGGGCGAATATATCGTGAAATTCAAGGCCTCATCGGGAGCCGCCGTCGCTCAGACCAAGCTTTCTGGTAAGGCGTCGTTGAAGTCTTCCTTCCCCGGTATGGGGATGTACCACGTCAACATGAAGGGTGAAAACGAAAAGGCCAACTTTGACGCCTTAAAAGCCGACCCAGAAGTTGAGTATATCGAGCCCAATTTCGTACAAAGAAAAAGTGAAGTCGAGCCCAACGAACCTGTAGAGGCTTTGTCTTATGATGAGGTTGTTGCGGCGGGTGCTTCGACAAGCCCCACTGTGTATTCCCAGTCCTCAGCACCTACGGGTATTGAATCGGCTTGGACTCAAGTGCTGTCTTTAAGCTCTTACAATCACAAGGTCGTTGTGGCCGTGATCGACACGGGCCTGGATCGGTATCATGACGTGTTTAAACCCGTGGCCTCAGGCGGTACGGGAGCACTTTGGATTAATCAAGCGGAAGCCAATGGTCAGCCCGGTGTCGACGATGATCAAAACGGTTATGTCGATGATATCAATGGCTGGAACTTTATTAATAACACCAATAACTTTGTTGATGATGACAATCACGGGACCCACGTGGCGGGGATTGTAGTCGGGACAGGGCAAAATATCTTTGCGCGCCCCTTGTCAGAGTCAAAAATCCAAATCATGCCGTTAAAGTTTTTGGGTGGTTCGGGATCAGGTTCAACATCCAATGCCATCCGTGCGATTTATTACGCGGTCAATAACGGGGCGCGCGTGATCAATAATTCTTGGGGTGGTCCTTCGTACTCGCGAGCGTTACATGATGCGATCACTTACGCTTATGACAACAAAGTTTTAGTTCTTTCTGCCGCCGGAAATCTTGGCAGTAATAATGATTCCACGCCGATGTATCCCTCAAACTATGATGTTCCAAGCAACCTATCGGTGGCTTCAACATCTAGCTATGACGAGCTTTCAAGTTTTTCAAACTATGGTGCTTCGACGGTGAACTTGGGAAGTCCGGGTGAGTGGATTGAAAGTACCATCCCCGGTAATAAAACGATGAAAATGTCGGGCACAAGTATGGCAACGCCATTTGTCTCCGGTGTTGCGGCGTTGGCTTTCCGTGAGGCTCCGGGGCTTTCAGGTTATCAGATGAAAAATCTGATCATCGGAACATCGACGGCAGTAAATCGTCTGTATGGACGCGTTTCTTCGGGCGCGCGTGTGGATGCGGCGACGTTGATCGCGGCCTCTAAAACCATGGTTTCGACCATGTCATCTCAGCCTTCTTACAAACCTTCTTATCAAGCAGATCGTAGCGTGGCCTCTGAAGGTGCGGGCGGTGCTGCGGGTGGATGTGGTTTGGTTAAAGCGGTCACGCAAAATGGGCCGGGTTCAGGTCAGGGGGGCAATATGCCAGGGGCGGCACCGATTGGTGTGATCGTGGGCCTGTTGTTAGTGCCGATGATCGTATGGCAGGTTCTAAGAGCCCGTGCTCCGCAATCGCGACGTAAACATGAACGCTTTAAAATGAGTTCGGAAATCCGCGTCAGTGTCGGTGAGCGAGAGTTGGTTGGTTCTGTGCAAACAATCTCCGAAGGTGGTTTGTCATTCAATACCGATCAAGCGCTGGAAAAAGGTGGTATCGTCACGATGCGCATCCAAAGCCCGGATGGTCACGAGGTCATCGAGGTGCAAGGACAAGTCGTGTGGAACGAAGCTAACCAAGCGTATGGCGTCCAATTCGCCAACGCGAAACAAGGAACACTGGCTATGATCCGCGACTGGACTTCGGGATTGATGAAAACTTAAGCTGAGTAAAAATGTTCTTTCGACAAAGCCCTCTGCTAAAAACAGGGGGCTTTTTATTTTATTTTAACCAATTTGGCTGAGGGCGATGCACTTGCCAAGTCAAAGACTCTAAGACATTGCGTGAATGTTCGCAGTAAAAAGATCTTTCATGACCGCAGGCCTGCTGGATACTGGTGTTTAAACTTGTTAAAACTTTGTCTGCGTAAGCATTCCAGGCCGGGGAAGCTTTGGCCGGACTTCGTACTTGCTGTTGGATGGCGAGTTCCATGGATGAAACCAAGTATTCCACTTGAGCGGAATAGTGTGGATCTTGGCGTTTCATATTTTCAAGATTTCCGCAGCGACGGTATTCGATCGAATTGCGGCACGTATCGCCTTGGCACTGAACAGCGACTGATTTTTCGACGCTATCAAATCTTAAAATATCAGCCGTCTGACCATAACTTTCATTGACGATCGCGTGAGTGGTGACTTCATACGCGGCCGTTGAAAAATCCGTTTTTTTATTAAATGTCAGTTGGTCATTAAGCCAAACATTCGCATGCACTTCGCGGTCTTCATCCGAAATATCAGGCATCGTGCGACGATACACTTGGATGTCACCAGGCTGTTGTTGACCTGCGGGAACTTTCAGACACAGCGGAGAATCAATCAAATGTTTAAACTCTTTGGCAGAGGTGAAGCGAAAGTGCGCTAAGACGCCCGAAGCGAACAGGGCCGAATTCCAGCAGTTCGGGCCGTGGTGAGTGATCTTGGTGCTAAGTAAAAACTGAATGCGGGGATTGAGCTCTTGAGCTTGTGCCGTAAACGCATAGGCAGTCGTCAATAAGAGCGACAGGAAGGAGGCGCCCATAAGGCGCAGGCAGCTTTTAAACACCCGTTGGTCCTTTCAAAGAGACTTTAAAAGAACCAATCCAAAAGACATACCAAGATATGTCTCAAAATGAGAAAAAACTAATAGTAGTAATCCACCTTCACGTTAAAGCGCATGGTGTTGTGATGGCAGTCGCTAGAGGCATCGTTATCACCAATGGTGATCATCGTGAGGTTGATATCGCTGGCACTTGTCATGCCCAGGATATTTTGAATCACACGCTCGCTAAATTGCAAATTCACGCTGCCATTGGTGTCCGTCAATGGGAATGAACAAGAAGCAAGCCCCTTATCCTTGCCAGCGCAATATTGCTTTTCTGGAGCAGAATCGGCCGTGTCGGCTTTCGCGCTTTTACCTTTGATGCGAGACCAGTCATAAAAATAATAGCCGTTGGTGTTTTGCAAATAGGTTTGAAAATCGGATGTCGCCGTTAAAAGATAGTTATTCAAAGTTAAAAGAATGTTGTCATCATAGCGAAAGTTTTGCTGATCTACGTCTTCAAGGTGAACTTGGCAGACCACCGCTCCTGAGGGAATATTCACCTTGCGCACTTGTTCGATGCGAGCGGTGGCAAAAGTATTAAGTTTCGCCAGATTATCTCCAACTCCCCAAGGACATTGCCCAACGTTATCTTCAAAGACGATTTGCGTGGTTGACGACTGAATTTTCCCGCGAGCTTTCGCATCGTCGCAGTTATTGATCAGCTCAGAAACCGTGGTCGGTGGAGTGCCTGACGGCGTTGCAGATGGGGACGGTGATGGAGAGGACGTCGGTTCTTCGGAAGAGCCCGGAGTTCCACTTAAATCCACTTCGGCTTCACTGGTTTTCAAAGCATGGTCTTCAATTTGGAGACCCTTATTCGAACAATTTTGAAAGAGTGCCACTAAGGCTACACCCACGGCTGCGATAGCTAAAACGCGCTTTTTCATCAACACCTCAAATCCTTATTATGAGGATAACAAAAGCGGCGCGCGCCTTTAAGAAATAAATGTGATAAGTCCTAAGGTCTGTGACTAAAGAAGTGTCCCATGCAAGATCACGCTGGCCACGGTGAAGTAAATAACTAAACCGGTGACGTCCACGATCGTCGCAACCGCCGGGGCAGAGGCCGACGCGGGGTCAAAGCCAATCTTTTTAAGCAAGAACGGAAGCATGGATCCAGATATGGTTCCCCATAAAACGACGCCCATCACACTCACGCAGACGGTGAGTCCTACAAGCGCATAGTGTTCGGTGTAAAGACTCGACCGATTTGGCCACAACATAATACGGATCATGCCAATGATTCCTAATAAAGCACCTAGGCAAAGGCCGGTGAGGACTTCTCGGCCCAGAACTTTCCACCAGTCGCGCAAACGAACTTCACGAAGGGCAATCGCACGAATGATCAAGGTGGAGGCTTGAGAGCCCGAGTTACCACCTGAGGAAATAATCAACGGAATGAACATCGAAAGAACCACGGCCTTCGCAAGCTCGTGTTCAAAAAAAGCCATGGCGGTCGCGGTGAACATCTCTCCCAGGAAAAGGATCAAAAGCCAGCCGCCACGTTTTTTCAACATCTCGAGCATGCCGATTTTTAAGTACGGGGCATCCAGGGTCTCAACACCCCCGATTTTATGAATATCTTCGGTGGCTTCTTCTTGAATTGCGTGCGCCACGTCGTCAAATGTCACGATACCCTTCATCACGCCATTTTCATCGACAACGGGAACGGCCATCAAATCTTGGTGAGAAAAAATCTGACCGATTTGTTCTTGGTCCATCTCAGGGGGAACCATCAAAATATCGGTGTGCATAATTTCAGCGATTTTTTTACCCGGTCCCGCAGAGAAAAGCTCTCTGAAAGAAACGACACCTTGAAGCTTTTGTTCAGAGTCTAAAACGTAAGCGTAATAAATCGTTTCCACATGGGTCTTAGCTTGAATGCGGATATAGCTAATGGCTTCATCCACCGTCATATCAGGACGCAGACGAACAAAGCGGGAACTCATCAAGCCCCCGGCGGCATCTTCAGCATAGGCTAGTAACGCTGTGACTTCTCGTTTGGTTTGGGGGTCTAGCAAAGTTAAAAGATCGTCTTTAGAGTCGACACCAATTTCTTGAATCAAATCGGCCACGTCATCCGGAGCGAGAAGGCGGATCCAAGAACGCTTTTCTAAGGCAGAAGCTTCAGAAATGAGCTCGGCTTGATCGTGAGTTTTAAGGCTTAAAAAAAGCTCTTCGGCTTCGGTGCGCGGAAGCTCTCGGAATTTTTCACGACGTTCGTCGCGGGACATTCCCGACCAGGCATCCGTCAAACTTAACACCGATTCTTCATTCTGATTTTCTTCTGGCGTTTGTTTGATGTCGTCCATGGTGCCTAGCTCCGTTTAAGAAAAACCTTTACTCTTGAATATCGGTTTTTGCCAACAAATATTTTAGACCAGTTCTGTATTTTTAAAGCGCGGAAGCACTTCGCTTGTGGGCCCTAATGAGACGATTTCCCCATTCTGAAGCCATAAGATTCGATCGCACTTTGCCAATGTCGAAAGACGATGGGCGATGATGATCTGAGTTCGATCTGAAAAGAATTCTTCTGTTGCCTTCACCATGATTTCCTCAGACTGAGGATCCACGGAACTGGTGGCCTCATCCATAATCACAATCGGGGCTTCTTGCAAAAGGCACCTTGCCATACACAGAAGCTGGCGCTCACCTAAAGAAAGATTCTTACCTCGTTCTTCGATCCTCATTTCCAGACCACCGGGTTGCATTTCCACCCACTCGCGCAGTCCCACTTGTTCTAGGACCTCCCAAAGGCGTTCTTCTGGCAAGTTTTCTTTGATGTCTAAGTTAAAACGCAAACTGCCTTGAAACAAAATCGGCTCTTGGGCGATAAAGGCCATCGACTGACGATAAAGATTCAGATCCATGCCGCTTGAATTTTCACCGAGCTTGTCATTGAACCTTGGTTCGTGCCCGTTAATAGAAATATGCCCCTTATCGATCGGGTAAAGGTGAAAAAGCGCTTGAATCAAACTTGATTTTCCGGAACCGGTGCGACCCACGATCCCTAATCTTTCTCCGGCCTTCACTTCAAAATCGACACCCTTTAGTACCCACGGCAGGTCCTCGCGGTACCGGAACCATAATTGGGACACTTGCACCGAGGCATTGCGTTCTTCGGTCAAACGACGGCCAGAAAGATATTTTTCTAAAGTGGGTGAATAGGTCGCGTGTCCGGTGGCAAAGGTTGCCGAGGCCGGTAAAAGACTGCCTTTTTCAATCGGCATGCGCAGGTATTGATCCAAACGTTCAACCCCGATCATCGCTTCTTCAAATTGGGTCAACCATTCAAAGAACATTTGCACGGTGTTACCCGAAAGCGCAATAAAAGCAAAGGCCACGCCCACCGAACCAATCGTAGTCCAACCGCGTTCGACCATAAAATACGCTGACACACCAGTAATCAGTAACAACAAAGCCGTGAGGCTATTCATCTGAAATGAAAAACTAATCAGGTGTTTGGTGGTGCTCATTTTTTGATTTAAAAAATGGCGATCCAAATTTTCAAAGCGTTCGGCAAACGAACGCTGACGACGGAAGGAGCGAATGGTGCTGGCCCCTTGAGTGGTTTCAGCAAAATGCGCGATACTGGGGGAACGACTGGCGGAAAGCTCACGACGTGAAGTGCGTAGTTTTTCTTGATTGAATTTATAAACCAAGAAATTCATCACGGCGATGAACGCCACCAGAATCAAATAATAAGGACTCGCCACGGTGATTAAAATCACCATCATCACCAAATCAAAAATAATCGAAAGGAACTCGGCCAAGGGCCCCCCGAAAAGTCGGAAGATATTGCCATAGTCGCTTGAAAAACGCGTGATGATCCTTCCGGCCGGAGTGTTATCAAAAAAGCTCATCGGGAGGCGCGACGTGCGCAACGTCACTTCATCATAAAAAGTCGAAATGGCTTGCGCGGAAAGACGCGAAAATCCCACCCGGAAAGAAATGGTCAGAACAAAACCCACTGAGGCCATGCCCAATAAAAGAAAAACATACTGTGCGGAAGTGTACCCGGACAGCGGCGTTTCTTTGCCGATCAGGGCATCCACCCAATATCCAATAACATTGGTATTTGCTAATAAAAGGCCACGACCTGAAAGACCCAAAGCCAGGCATAAAAGAATACGCCCCCTATAAGGCTTATAGGCAAAAGACAAGGTTTGAAAAAGCGCGCGTGAATAGCCGCCTTCTTTTTTTGAATCGCCGTCAGAGAGGTATTTAGGTTTAGGCGCGATTCTAGACACGATTCACCTCGGTTGCGGTGGGTGTGGTGGCTTCTTTAGCGACACTGGTGGTGTACTCGCGGAATTTTTCACTGCGGGCTAAAAGCTCTTCAAAAGTTCCTTGATCGATGATCTTACCATCTTCCATAAATAAAATACGATCCACACGGTTTAAAGCACTCAGTCTATGAGTCACTAATAAACGCGTGCGCTCACTCCACGCGCCCAATAAAAGCTGCTCAAAAAGTTTGTGTTCCGTGTCGACATCCACCGCACTTAAACAATCATCCAAAAGCATGATCGGGGCTTGATGAAAATGCACGCGGGCCAAGCCCACGCGCTGACGTTGGCCGCCAGACAGGTTCACACCGCGTTCGCCGATTTCGGTGTTAAGTCCTTTTTCCACACGTTCTGAACTTAAATCAAATTGGGCAAGCTTCAGCGACTCTTCAACGAAGCCGTCTCTTTCCGGTTCGATGTCGTAAAGAAAGGCGACATTTTCACGCAAAGAAGCGCTCATGATAAAGCCCTCTTGGGGGACATAGGCGAAATGTTCGCGCACATCATCCAAAGGAGATTCTAAAACATCTTTGCCGTTCAAACGATATACTTGAAATCGCGACCCGGTTTCTCTCAAGAGAGATAACAACAACATGGATTTGCCAGCGCCGACTTCGCCCACGATAGCGACAAACTCGCCCTGTTTCACGTCCAGGTTGATATTTTTTAAAATACGACGAGGACCAACAGAAAGATTTAAACCGCGAATTTGTAGGGCCCAGTCTTCGTCATCACGATCATCCCATTTTTCTCGGGTTTCATCTTCTGAGGTTTGGTTGTTCTTTGTCGCAAAAAACTGTTCAAGGCGTTTTAGGGATGTCCAGGAGTCAAAGGCGAACGTAAAAAACCAAGGCATTTGACGAAAGGGCCTTGTTAAGAAAATACCCACGATCCACAATAATGCTAAAAGCTCGCCGCTGGTTAAAGAATGTTTTGAATAAAAAATCAAACTGCCTAAGGCCACGAGGTTGATAAAAAATGTGATCGATGAGGAAATGGAGTTCATCACTTGGCCATTGGTGACCATTAAGACGCGATTGCGCGTTTCAATTTCTCTTTTATTAAAAATGTTTTTTTCGAAATGACGAGTCCAACCTAAGATGCGGATGGTGCGGATGTTTTGCACCCATTCGTTCACCAAGCCAATGCGTTCCGCGGCTAGTTGTTTAAAACGGAAAAAGAATTTTGATTGGCGAAAGGCCATGAAGGTATTGATGGCCGTGATAAAACACATCACCCCCACAATCGGCCACAGCGGAACATCAAAAAGAACCGACAAAGCAAACGGAGCTAAAATCAGTGGAAATAAAGTTGAACATCCTGAAGGCAGCGTTTGATCTAAAAAGACCGTCGCTCCTTGAACGTCGGTGGCATATAAAGAAACGATTTCCCCGACGGGGCGACCGCTCATGGTGTCTACACGCAAGTTCAAGGTTTTTTCATAAAGGCGTTTACCGAACACGCGCTGCATGTAAAGGGACTCGCGGATGCTCAAGTAATTAGTGGCTTGGGAAAAAGCCTGCGCCATCAGCACACACAAAAACGCGCCTAAAATATAAGCCAAAGGAGATTCAAATTGGATAAAGTGCAGGTTGCTAGGCGTGTGGGTCAGTTGATCCACAAATTCTTTCTGGAAGAACGGACCTAGGATACCAAAGACCGCCGCGGTCAGCGAAGTGAGCAAAATCAAAACGCGGGCATGAAATCGCGTGAATACTACTTCTGAAAATAACGATCTCTTCATGATGCGTCGTTCCTAAACCAGCCTGTGAGGCTCATGCGGGGTTGAAAGCTCTTCTCGACTTGATGAGGGAAGAGGTCACTGCGAAAAAGGACCAAGGTGCCTAAGCGAGGTTCGACCTGGGCAATCCGTTGATTTTCATCGTGGGGATCAAAAAAGCTGAGAGCTCCACCGTGATCGGGTTTCCAGTTTTCATTGAGGTAAAGGATGAAGGTGATTTTCCTTGCTCCCGTGCCTCGATGATTGTCGACATGTTTATCATATCCGGTGCCGGGGGGATACAACGCAAAATGTGTTTCATATCTTTTTAAGCCGAGAAAAAAATGTCGATTGAGCGCTTGTGAAATGTCATTCAGCGCTTTTAAAAAATCCTGCTCTATAGAATTCGAAGAATCTTCTTCTATCCAACGCGTGTGATCGCCGCGAATTTCGGTGTGCGCAGATTTGGATACTCCGCGTCCTATGGAAGCCTGTTGAAAATGACCTTTGGAATGCTGATTTTGACACTCTTGGGCAAGAGAACGCACGAAACTTTTTTCGAAGACTTGTGAGGAACGGGCCCAGCCATTTTCTGCTAGGTCTGCAAACATTCTTTCGAGAGAGGAGAGATTGATTTGATTCTGTTCCAAAGTGTTGCCATTCTAGTAAGGCGAGGCATTGATGGCAAAAAGTTCTTTTACACGACGTGATTTTTTAAAAGCATCCGCTTGGGGCGGATCGGCTTTAGCTTTGAGTCATTGCACCAGTCTTGATCATTACTTTATGGGGGATATGAGAAGCCTTCAAGAAGAGGTCGTGATCTTAGGGGCGGGGGCGGCGGGCCTTGTTGCCGCTTTTGAATTAAAAAAACGCAAAATCCCCTTTCGTGTCTTTGAGGCGTCCTCACGTGTCGGGGGGCGAGTTCAATCTGTTCCCGTCTTCCCAGAAGGAGGCCCCATTGCAGAACTGGGGGCGGAGTTTTTCGAATCTCATCACAACCATGTGTTTAACGTGATTCGCGAACTGAATGTGCCAGTTAAAGAAGTGAAATCCGTATCGGGTCTTGAAGCGCATCTATTTTCTTTCGCGGGAAAAACGTATCGCGTGAAAGATCTGGTGCCGAAAATGAAAACTCTGCAGGCCCCCCTTCGTCGTGTGCGCAGTGATCTGTTTCGCGATCAAGATGTGATCTTAAGTTATAAAAATGCCCTGCAGTTTGAACGATCGGCTTATTACGATTCGCTGTCATTGCGCAGTCTTTTAGATGCCTGGAGCACGGAAGTAGATCCGTTGGTGTTGAAACTGATCGAAGTCCAAGCCGTCAATCGTTTCGGGGTGGATGCTTCGGAACAGTCGGCATTGCATTTTCTTTCAACGCTGGATGCGGAAGGCAGCGCCCTGCTTTCAACCGCCAGCTTAAATCGTGTGGAATCAGGTCTTTCAGATTTGATGCAGATTTTAGCCGAACGTGTGGCGGGCGTGATTCCCGATCAAATCATTCGCGTGAATTCACCGCTGGTTGAAATTTCAGAAAAAAAAGGTGTGTTCCGTTTGGTCTTTCAAACACCCAATGGTAAGGACACCTATCAAGCTCGCCGCGTGATTTGCACGCTGCCTTTTACCGCCCTTCGAAACGTGAAGGGGATTGAGCGTATGCAGTTTTCACAAAATAAAAAAGACAGCATCGCCGAGCTTAATTACGCCACTCATTCGAAGGGTGTGGTGGGGTTTGCCTCGCCGTTTTGGCGCACAAAAAAATCTTTGGTCGAAGCCAATGTCGGCAACTTCACCGGAGATTTTTTATCGCAAAAAATCTGGGACTCCAGTCGCATTGTCAGTCAGGAATTTGGCACGCCTCGCCCGCAAGAAGGTCTTTTGAGTTACCAACGTGCGGGGACCTCCGGACTTAACGCTGGCGCGGGAAGTGCGGATGAGATGCTCAAAGACTTAGGTTTGTTTTATAAAGATATCCCGAAACATGTGACGGATCAGATGATCAATTGGAGTCAGCGCAAGTGGTCGCAAGGCTCGATGATTTATTATAAGCCAGGTCAGTACATGAAATATCGTGGGGTCGCCGGAGAGTCTGAATACGATGGCCACTTTCAGTTCGCCGGAGAACACACAAGCATGCGTTTTCCGGGAACCTTGCAAGGGGCCTTTGAAAGCGGCATTCGGGCCGCGAGCGAGATCACTTAGAGAGCTACTTAACTAAATTGACATTTAAGATCGCTTCTTCGCCTTGAGCCGAAATAAAATCATCCACGTCTGTTTTATTGATGGAATTCATCAAACTGATCTGGTGATTATTCGTCAAAGTCATTCCTTGTGGGGCACTGCCATCCGCATTCACCCAGCTATAGTTTGGCTGAGGGGATACGACGAAGATCACGATATTGTAAGAAGGACGAAAGCCTTCTTTTTCAACTTGCACTTTAGGTAAACTCATCGAATCAGCGGAGATATAAACCGTTCTTGATTCCTTCACTTGCGAGATCGTTATCTGCGAGGCATCGGTAGAAATAAACGGTCGGGAACCCACGGCGTAAAGTACGGTGAGGTACTGGCCCCGCAAGTTTCCTAAGCGATTGACCTGAATGGAAGGGATGGCTTCAAAACGAGCCGCTTCCGCGTTTCGTTGAGAAACAGAACCACTCATCAGACCTAATCCGATAATCAGCGTCAGCGCGTTGATGATGAGAAGTTTAAGGGATTTCATTATTTTGCTCCTGTTTTCGCGTAATCTAAATACATCACAAGGTGTCCGTTTGGATCCATGACGACGCGATTGATATCTAATTTAATGCCAAGAATTTCTGGTGGCAGTGGAAGTGATCCCGGGATGGTCTCTTCCTTCTTTTGCCACTTATCACTTTTTTCTTTTAGCTGATCTTTGATGCCCTTGATGACTTTTCCTTTAAACAAAGACCCGCTCCAAGAAAGGTACTTGTCATCCATGCTCAGGCTTTCGGTGTCAATGGAGTGAAGAACCAATTGCATACCGCTTTTGTCTTTGAGCTGACGGACTTTAGTTAAAATATCAAAGCTCACAATGATGGTCTTTTTTAAGAACATCGATTTAGGTTCGTTTTCAACAGTCACCCGCAGTTTCACGAACGTTTCATTGTTTTTTAAAGCCACCCCTGTGGGAATTTTGACGTAATCAATAGCCGGCGAGCCCATGAGTTTTAATACAGAACCATCAGACTGGCGAATCTGTTCAAAGTTCTTACGTTCAAAACTTAACTGTAAAACGCGATTGATCAACGCGCGATCCACACTTAAGGCGATGTCGAACTTATCTTGAGAAAGCAAATTCAACGACGGTGCGCCACGGGATTTGCGGGAGGCTAAGGGTTCGCTATTTGGATTTTGCGAATCTTCCACATAGGCCGTTAAATCAATGTTTAATGAATTTTTAAGATTCAAGTTTTGCAACATCAAGCCCCATTTGAAATTCGGGCGACGGTCATTTTTTTCTTGTCCCGGAGGAATCATGTCTTGAACTTGTTCTAATTTGCCACCAATAAATTCTTTGGCTTTTTCATTGAGCATTTCAGGCAATTGCTTGCTGGCAAAGTCCCCTAAGTGCTCGCGCACTTTTTCTAAAATCATGGGGGTTTTGTCGTTAAGTAAGGTGTCCACTTCAGCCGTGTTCATTTGGAACTTGCGACCGTTGATCTCGACCGTGACTTGCGGGGTGATCAGTTTTTTGTACTTTAAAGCCACCGGAATATCAGCAAGATTGTGTTGTAAATCCAAAGCTTCAAAATCAAGTCCGCCTTGATTGTTCATGCGTAAATAAAAAGGCAGGCGAATTTTTAAGGGGATCTCTTTACCGCCGGCAACGACCGTCACATCTTCCAGACCGACTTTGCCTAAAAACTCATTTTGCGTATCCCAAGCCGTCACCGAGGTGGTGGAAACAGTCATCTTTTTGACTTCAAGTTCGATGGCTAAAATCGCGCCATCTCGTTTGCCTAAAGTGGACATGAGCTTTTCATCAGTGACTAAGCCAAATCTTGAAAATTCCGCAATGTAACCGGATTCACCGATTTCAATGATGGGCTTATGATCATTTAAAGAAAATCCTACCAGCCATTTGGTTAAAAGTTCGCGCACTTGCGAATAGATTTTGACCATTTCAGGATTGGAATTGGCGTAGTCTTCGACTTTGATGGGTTTATCAAAGGCATATTTCATCGCGGGAAAATAGCCTTCGTCCAAATTAACGCCTAGATTTCCTAATAAATCCGACAGACGATTGTCGAAATATTTCATGCCGCGTGGGGTGATTTGAACTCGCACGGCAGATCCGAGCACATGTTTTTTGGCGATCGGCGGATTTCTATCTGCCGCAAACGCACAGATGCTTGAAGTCAGCATCAAGGGTGTTAGCAGCAATAAGAGAGGACGACGAAGGCTCATTCAATCTCCACGGGTTCGACTGCTGCTAGCGGTGCAATCCAGAGTCCAAAAGTGAGACACCCTTTTAAGGGTTTTAAGGACCTTTAAGTGATTGAATCTGGAAAAAAGTAGGGGGTGGTGACGCAAAAGGGCGCCCTGATATGCTTGAAGAAATGCTCACAAATTCCGATAGACTAATACGGGGGGAAGCTCTTTATGCCATGGAAGTTCCGAATTACGGCGTTTGTTATTGCACCATTGATGATTCTTTCATTCCAAAACTGCAGTGATTTTTCTCTTCAAGATCAAATCATGTATGAGCAGGCCCTCTTAGAGTCGCGTGAATCCCTAGATGCGGAGCTGATTCCCAAGCTCACGACGTCTTCGGAGCTTCGTCGTTGGTATAAAACTTCAAACAACAACTACGTGAATCTTTCGACCGTTGGTGATCAGTGGTCTGTGGTCCTCGCAGTTCCGCGCACTTCGACGGGAACTCTCTATTCGGTGCGCACCGGAGTGGGGGATCAAGAAGGTTCGATCACTATTTCTGCGGGAAAGATCCAAGCGGTCCGTTCGAACTCTGTCGGTACTACCTACAGTGAAACGGTGGAAGCCGCTCTTCCTGCAAGCGGCGATAACATGGTGATCGCGGCAAGCTTTGGCGCGAAAGCCGGTGAAGTATCATTGCTAGTTAACGGAAAAGTTCAGCAAACGGCCGCGGTTGTTTCAGGAACTCCGGAAGCTTTCACAAGTGCTACCAAGATTTTAAATAGCTCGGGCACTTTTGGTGAGTACATGATTTACGTGGGTGATAGTTCTTCGTCTGAAACGGCCGGAAAACTGGGCATCGCCGAGCTGAATGTGATGTCCCGCTATATCGCGGACAATTTGTCGATTCCAAATGTGATCTTTGATCCTGTGGTTGTTGGCGGAGCTAGTGGTGGTGGAACAGCCGAGGATGCAAAGCTTGCCGCGGTGAAGACGATCATCAGCAATAAATGTATGACCTGCCACGGCGGGACCTATTCGCCGAATTTAAGCAACTTTACGGCCGCGAGCATGGTGAGCTTAGGACAAATCACCGCAGGGAATGCCTTGTCCTCGAAGCTGTATCTTCGATTGCAGGGCTCGGGCGGATCGACGATTGGGAATGGTAAAGACATGCCTCAAGGCGGAAGTATTTCAGCCAGCGAGGTTCAGGCCGTCGCTGACTGGATTAATAGCTTATAATTTCTTAGAATGAAAAACCGTAACCGGCGCGCAAGATCATTTGTGTCGCCGAAGAAGTCGCGTTGTCTGGGTAAATCGCGTAATCAAATTGCAACGGGATGAATGTGGTTGGACTTAAACGCCAGTCCATTCCTAAGGCCGCCACGATCGTTTGGTTGGTGGAGATTTTGCTGGTATCAAGGATGTTACTGCTTTTGCTCATCGCAATTAAGAAACCTAAACCCGCACCCACCCAGAACTGAGTGCCTGAAGCGGGACCAAAAGCGTACTTACCTAAGGCTTCAATACCCAGATAACTCAAGTCCACTTCGCAACTTGTAGAGCCTCCACAAGTCGCCGTTGAAGAATCACCTTTAGCCACCAGAGTTTCGTAACCAGCCAGGATGCGAGCGCCAAAACCCCCGTCCACGGTCATTTGATACATACCCGAAAGGGCAAAGCTAGAGCCGGTGAGGGAAATAGATGTGCTCCCACTTGGTTTTACGGTCATGGAATTCATCGAATAACCAAGCATGATGCCGCCGCTGCTTTTATTGGCTGTAGCACGACCACCACCGCTGTCACTGCTGCCGCTGGAAGAGGGGGTGTGAGTGTTCAGTGTCAGGTCGTTGGAGGCCTTTCCTTTAAGCACGGTCCCTAAAGCGCGGCCGCCTTTAACTTGGGTGACTTCGATAAGTGCGCGGGCTTTGCCGTTGGCATCGCGCCCCATGATCTTATCGCCCACGTTCAAAGAAGCGCCTTCACTGTCCATAAGGACTTTATTGTTTTTGACCTGCAAGATCTTAATGGCGAAAGCGGGAGTTGAAAAAAGACACACACTTAAAACGGAAATAATAAGTTTTTTCATATGTAAAGTATCGCGAGTTTTTAGAGCGAATGCAAAGCGGGCCCCGGACCTTTGCCGGGGACGCATATGGAGAATTGTTCGGGAGGGGAAAAGCTAGTTAGAATGATTCCAAGTCAACTTACTCAAAAATTCATATTCTAAGGAGAATTTGTGAAATCAATGGTCATGGGCCTAGCGATCTTGTGTGTCTCTTCGTTTTCTTTCGCTCAAAGCGTGAGTGTGGATGTGGTTTTAAATCCAATGGGTGATTTTAAAGCAAAGACATCTGACGTGAAAGGTTTTGCGACCGTAAAAGGTGATGAAGTCTCCGCCTCAAACATCATAGTTAATTTGAAATCCCTAAAAACAGGTGTCGAGTTGCGTGACAAACACACTCAAAAACATCTGCAAACAGACAAATTCCCGGAAGCCGTTTTGTTGTCAGCCACAGGTAAAGGCGGCAAGGGAACGGGTAAAATCAAAATCAAAGGTATTGAAAAAGACATCGCCGGTACTTACAAAGTTGAAGGTAAAACTTTGAAAGCAGAATTTAAACTTTCTTTGCCAGACTTCGGCATCCAAGACATCAACTACATGGGTGTGGGCGTTGAGGACGAAGTAAAACTAGCAGTCAGCGTTCCGGTTAAATAAGTCTTTAGAAGCGGTAGTTCACGCCCAGCTTCCACATGGTAGCGCCCTCGGCCAGAGGGCCTACGCCTTGATACAGATCCCATTTGTTAAAAATTCGAAGATTGATATCTGCCAGGATCGTCGCATTGATATTGCGACCAGCATCGATCGTCGTTCCGGATTCCACGGGCCAATCAATGATTCGCGAAAACACCAAGGCGCTGGTGCCTAGGGCAATGCGTTCGCTCATGCGGTAAAATACGCGCGGGGAGACGCCAAAAACCGAATAGTTCACTTTGCTTTTAAGGTAGGTGATGGTCGTGCTATTGCCACCACCATTGGCTTGGCCCACGCCGCCAAATAAACCGACAGAATAACCCCAGCGTTTGAGGTTAAACTCTTTTTGCACGGTCACAATGAAGCTGTTGTAGTTCGCATAATCGGTGTCAGAAGTAATGCCTTGTCGTAACTTGAGTTTGTCGTTCCAAGAAAGCGAAGAAATGCTTAAGCCCCAGTTAGAAGAATTCTTTTTAAGTTCGGGATGAATTTCTTCAGCCGCGCTACTGCTGGAACCTTCTTGAGCCCAGCTTGGCAGAGCGAACAAAAAAACGAAGATCAGTGAAAGTACTTTAGTAAGAGACATGGACCTGTCCTTGCAATGCCCACGCGTCAGGAACGCCGGCAGTTTCAGTGTATGTCTTAGCATTCGTCGCCATGGCGCGAAATTCAATGCGTGGCAACGGAAAGAATAAAAATCCCGCACTGAGGCGCATGGATTCAGGGGAGGGCTCTTTGATGGTGTTCTTAGAATGCTCAAAGATCGTTAAGAAATTATACCCGCGACGCAAGTTCAACAGTGTTTCAACCCACGCATAACTTCCTAACTCGGGATCGCTGTTGGTTGAAAGGTCTTTTTTCTGTTTAAGTCCGGCTTCGGCAATAATCGAAGACCCTTTCGATAATCCAATGCGCATCGTTCCCGCCACTAAGTTCCACTCGGTGGAATCATTTTTTGAACTTAAGACCGATCCACCCACTTTGAGGCCTTCATGAACTTGGTATTCACCCACGGCGGAAAAACCTTTTTGGCGAACGGGTTCATCTTCGGCTTGGTTGCCGGTAAAATAGTTAAAGGCGATATCCCAATCTGGATAGGTCACGTGCAAGATAGCTCCCAACGATTGATCGTATTGACCTAAGGTGATCGCGCGACGATTCACGGCCGTGTGATCAATATTGCGAATCCCATAGGCCTTATCCATTTGACCTATGTACAACCAATAGTTGTTGCTCATTTTAATCCGCGCATAGTACTCACGCGCAAACCATGTGTTGGTTTTGCCGAAATAAGGTTCTTGTCCCGTGTACGAGATGGTCGAAACCAAGGCGTATTTCTGTTTTTTATCCGCAAAGGCCGTAATATTGACGTCATTTTGCATGTTGATAAAACGCTCGGTCGTGGCTTGAGAGCCCGGATCCATTTTTAACCAAAGGCCACGATACTTAAGGCCGGGACGAATCCACCAAGGTAATTGCGTGCTGCCTAGAAAACCGGATTGTGCGCCAATTTCTTCTTCGTCTTTAGAGGCTGAAAATACATCTCGCGCGGTGATTTCGGTGGCAAACAGGGCCCGGCCGTAATCATTTAAAGCCCCACCACCTAGGCTGTTGTAATGGCAAGTCACGCAGGAAGAGTAGCCGTACCCGATGAAATCGGGATAAGCATGAGCTGCGGGAGATGAAAAGAGACCGATCGAACCGACCAGCAACGCGAGTAGGATGGAGAATTGATTATTTTTCACACCTAAATTCTAAGGAAGGGTCGGGAAGAAGCAAATTATTTCGAAAATACATGATGCGGCACTCAAGAATTTAGGGCATAAGAAGGCTCTTAAAGAGGACCTGGGAAGATGGCAAAAAAGAAGAATCAAAAAGCAGAAAAAACGACTTCAAAAAAGACCGCCGTGGAGACCTTAGAGATCCCGGTTTCTGTTAAAAAAATCCTTCAAAATGTTCGACCGACTCCGACCATTGAAAATGGTCTGACCAATGAGGAAAAAATCGAACAAATCACCACCAAGTTTACTGAAATCATGGAAATCCTGGGGTTAGATCTTGAGGATGACTCTTTAAACCAAACGCCTCATCGCGTGGCTAAAATGTATGTGAACGAAGTATTCAGCGGTTTGGATCCTAAGAAATTTCCGAAAATGACCGTCATCGACAATAAAATGAAATACGATCAAATGATCGTGGTGCAAAAGATCAGCTGTCTATCGTTCTGTGAGCATCATTTCTTACCGATTGATGGTTTTGCAACGGTGGCTTACATCCCCAATGAAAAAGTGATCGGTTTATCTAAAATCAATCGTATCGTGCAGTATTTCGGCCGTCGTCCTCAAGTGCAAGAGCGTTTAACCAAACAAATCGCGGACAGCCTTCAGTACATTTTAGGAACTGAGCACGTGGCTGTTCATATCAACGCCAAGCACTATTGCGTGGTCATGCGCGGGATCGAGGACACAACCAGCATCACCGGCACTGCCGACTTGCGGGGGCATTTTAAAAGCCGTCAGGAAACTCGCGAAGAGTTCCTGCACCATTGCCGTTCTTAGGCTCTTTTTTTAAAGAGCCGACTGTAAAAGCTCGCGCGAATTTTTTGACAACGTCTCAACGGCCACGATGCGTTTGATTTCACTCAAGGCACGGTCCTTCATCGCGGGCTCTAACTTTTGCACAAAGTTAAAAGCGGCACAAAGACGAGAAGCCACCTGAGGATTTTTCGCATCGATCTCAATAATGCAATCAGCGTAAAATTTGAAAGCATCGGTTTGGGGATCGTTAAAACGAATCAAGTTTGAACCAAAAGCTCTTAACAAAGAATACACATTGTTAGGATTGGTGATGTTAAACGCGGGGTGTTTGGTCAAAGCTTTGACCTCATCCAGGGTATGAGGACGTAAGGATGTCGCTTGCACGGTGAACCACTTGTTTAGCACCACCGAATCATTTTTCCATTCTTGATAAAAGTGATCTAAAGCCTTGGTTCTTTCTGGTGAATCCAGCTCCGCTAAGATCGCCATCGCAGCCATACGATCCGTTAAATTTTCGGCTTTCCAGTATTGTTCTGAAGCGAGTTTTAAAATCTCGGGATCTTTAGTTTCTGCCAAATATCCTAAAGCCATATTTTTTAAACGACGGTGCGCGCCAACTTTAGAGTCATGGTTCTTCGTTTCAACGCCATGGTATTGACGATAGGTATCCAGCAAGGCTTGACGGCATTCCTTGGCGATCGCCGTTCTAAAGGCATTGCGAGCCGCATAAAAGGCATTGGCATCTAGGACAGCTTCTTTTTGAGCCAAGACGTGCAAGCTTGGAAGCTGCAACATTTTAGCTTTAAAAGCGGGTGACGCCTTAGTATCAAGTAAAAGTGCATTTAAGGCTTTTAAGAAGCGCGGCTCTACCGTTAAAGCTTCTTTTTTACGAGCTTTAGCAATCAAGTCGCTGTAAATATCCGACGCTAATTTTTGCGCCATCTCTCGACGGTTGAAAGAATCGGGATCTTTTTCAACTAAGAAGTACAAGTCATCTGCGGCCGCGGCCCACTGTAAAGTGACCGGCGCAGAAAACTCGCGCAAAATAGAAAGCACGGGTTTTTCATTCATACCAGTAAAAGTATAAACTTCGCGTGCTTCCCTAAGCTCGATGATGTATTTGCCGTCAGAGTTCGTATGAACACCCTTGGCATTTAAAGGCAGCTCTTTACCTTGTTTATCGAGTAACGCCACCATCAAAGGAATGTGGAAAGGTTCTTTGGTGGGCTGGCCCGGGGTTGGCGCGCAAGATTGCTCTAATGTCAGCGTGTACTCTTTTTTGCTGGCATCATAAGCCTCTTGAACTTTCACGGTCGGGGTTCCGGCTTGGCTGTACCAGCGGCGGAACTGGGTGAAGTCTTTGCCGTTGGGTTCTGAGATGGCCGCGGCAAAATCTTCGGTTGTGACTGCTTGGCCATCATGACGGCGGAAGTATTCATCCATTCCTTTGCGGAAGCCTTTTCGGCCCACAATGGTTTGCATCATGCGAATGACTTCAGCGCCTTTTTCGTAAATCGTCGAAGTAAAGAAATTATCCACCGACATACAAGAGTCAGGGCGAACGGGATGAGCATTCGTGCCGGCGTCTTCCGCAAATTGAGCGGCACGCAAGCCATCGACGTCATCAATACGTTGGGTGCCACGATCTGTCATATCGCCAGAGAATTCTTGATCACGGAAAACAGTCAGACCTTCTTTGAGGGATAACTGAAACCAATCCCGCAACGTCACGCGGTTGCCCGTCCAGTTATGGAAATACTCATGAGCGACCACCGATTCAATCGAGAAAAAGTCCGTGTCCGTCGCCGAAGCCGTGTCAGCTAAAACCAAGCGAGAGTTAAAGATGTTAAGACCCTTGTTTTCCATCGCACCAGCGTTGAAGTCATCAATCGCCACAATCATGTAGTCATTCAGATCGTACTCTAAGCCAAAAGCCTCTTCATCCCACTTCATGGATTTTTTTAAAGACTCCATGGCGTGGTGACAGCGATCTTGTTTCCCGTGGGCGGCATAAACTTCTAAGTTTACTTTGCGACCGCTGCGAGTGGTGAAGGTGTCGCGAATCACGCCAAGATCTCCGGCTACCAGGGCAAAAAGATAGCACGGTTTTTTATGTGGATCTTTCCAGTAGGCTTTGTGACGGCCGTTCCCCAAGTCTTCCACTTTGAGGCGGTCGCCGTTAGAAAGGAGTACGGGGTACTTGGTTTTGTCGGCCTCAATAGTGACGCTGTAAGAAGTCATGACATCCGGACGGTCCCAGAAGTAGGTGATGGTGCGGAAGCTTTGCGCCTCACACTGAGTACAAAAGATGCCGTTGGATTTATAAAGGCCCTCTAGCGCTGTGTTGTTTTGGGGTTGAAGCTCTGTCTCAATTTCTAAAGTGAATTGGTCGGGGACGTCTTTCACCATAAGTTCTTCAGAAGTCAGCTCATATTGTGAAGAATCTAGGGCTTTTCCATCGACTTTGATCGAGATTAATTTGGGTCCTTCACCATTCAAAAGCAGCGGGGCGCCCGGCGTTGTCTTACGAACCTGGCTTTGAGAGATCACTCGACAAAAGTCTTCGTTTAAAATGAAGTCGAGGTTCACATTGTCGACCGTAAAATCTGGAGATTTATAGTCTTTCAGGAAAATTTTTTCTTGTTTCATAGGACCCCGCTTTGGATAATGGACTCAAATGAGTTTGCTGATCACTTCTATCACATTAAATACTTCCCAGCTACAGAACATGCTGGTTTTTTATCAAATTATCGGCTTCCAATTTACGTCTACGAAAGTCGATAAGGGAAGTGAGATGCAGCGCGCCCTTCATAATGGTGTTGAGTTTACATTATACGCGAATAAAAACGTAGAAGCCTCGCGTGTACCTAGTTTGCAATTGGGTTTCAAGGTAACGAATCTTGTCGAGACGGTTGAAAAAATTAAGGCTGTACCGGGGGCGATGTGCATTCTTGATCCAACAGATATGCCGGACGGATTTAAGGCCATCGTGCTTGATCCCGATGGCCATGCTATTGAGCTTATCGAAATTTAAATTCGATTTTATTGGCAGGCACCAGGCCTGTGCCGAAAATCTCAAATTTCACAAGTTTGCGACTCCAATCGATATTGGCTAAGCCGAAGTTTTCTTTATTATACGCAGCACCAATGTAATGACTATCGGTATCTGGAAAATCATGCGGACGATTGATGGAGCTGGCCGTGATATCGTAAAGATCGCCTAAGCCTTTTAAAGAGATTTTCGAGATGCTCGCACTATGTCGATCACCACTCAGAATCACCGCATTGCGGGCGCGGGTTTTCTTAAGCAAATCAAAAAGTTTTTGGCGCTCCTTAGGAAAGTTCGCCCACTTTTCAAAAGGGGGCTCATCGGCAATCACTTGTATACTGCTAACAATCAGACGCAAATCCGCGGGGCGTTTTAGTTGGGCTTCCAGCCACTCCCACTGGGCTTCACCTAAGAGGGTGCCGTCTTGATTGGCTTCATAGCCACCGGGTTTGCCGTTGACCGAAGGAAGTTCTTTTAAAGGACTGCGGTAAGAGCGCGTGTCGAGCATAATGATTTGCACGGTGCGCTTTTTAGGACCGATGATTTTAGCGTGATAGATGCCTTTTTGCTCTAACGGAATCGTGTTCTTGGCATAGAGCCAGTAATTCATAAAATCTTTGCGGGCCGAGGCTTGACCCGCCCAATCCGCACCGCCATCGCGTTGTCCATAATCGTGATCATCCCACGTCGCTAAGAACGGAACTTTTTCGCGGATCGCGCGGTATTCGGGGATCAAGTCAAGTTTGCGGTATTGATCCGCAATAGGTTGTTGCGAGGGGCTAGAGGCATAGACATTGTCGCCCATAAACAAAAACAAATCGGGTTGCGTGCTTAAGACATCTTTCCACAGTGGTTGCGGTTGATCTTGGTTGGCGCACGAACCGAAAGCGATTTTGGTGAGGTCATCGTTGTAATCAATCCCCCGCGTGGGAATATTGGAAACATAGTTGGTCACCGGCGATGACGAATTGGGTGCGTGGGCCGAGCCTAAAGAGTTTGTATTCGCAGAATGCGAGCAAGAGGTGGTTAAAAGAACAAGTGCTAATAATATCGAATATTTCATCAAAAAGTCCTTTTCTGCTTGGGCTGATTTCAATCGAGGAGGGAGGGATTGTCCAACATTTTTTGTCTCAAAATAAAACAGGCACGCAGATTGTAATAACCCTGAAGTATGAAGAGAAAATACCAAGCTTACTTTGCTGCCCTAGTTATTGTTGTTTCTGTTGTCGCATTATTTGGGTTTAGACCTAAAAATCCCGAAATGAGACAGCCACAAGTTGGCGCCCCTGTGCATCCAGCTAACAAGCGTTTTGTCTTTCAGAAAAACATTCTGGAAGCCAAGCAAAGTGCGGAGCGATTGGATGAGCAAGCGCGTGGACTTTTAGAGGCCTCGGCCATGAGCTATGTGGAGCGTTGGTATAAATCGGTAGACCTAAAATCTATGGAATCTCGTTACGCTCAAGATGTAAATCGTCATGTTTTGGCGATGGCTCAAGTGATGAAGTTGCGTCGTGAAAATGGCGGCAAGTTGCGTGGATTGCATGAATTTGATTTTCAAAACCTTTTGCGCAAAAGTGATTACGTGCTGTCCTTGAATGTGACATCACCGCATCTTAAAAAAGTGGCGCCCCATTTAATGAGCTTTTATAAGCTTGAAAGAAAAGTGACGAGTCTTCGTCCCTTGGTGGCGGCCAACTAATTACTGACTGTAACCTTGCGCATCCGCCAACACCTGACTGCCCCACATCACGGTCGTGCCGTTGGTAATAAATTGCGCGACAAAGCTCTGTAGGCCCGAAGCCCCTTCATTTTGCCAGTACATCACACAATTTGTATTCGTGGTATGTGCGCCGTGGGCGGTGTCTTGATGACTGCTGACCATCGGCACGCCATTGTTCACAAAACCTAGCGCATGACCCATTTCATGCACCAAGGTGCTTTGTTCGACATACTTCGGAACGGGGCCCGCGGGGTTGGCCCCCGTACTTTCTACGACATCCTTAAATATCGCAATAATCGGGGTGCCGGTCAGGCTCACGCCGATGACCGACGTGCTTGCACCTGAGCCGGAATTGTAATAGCCATTTAAGAAATACAAATAAAAATGCGCTTCAGTCGCGGTGGAATCCGTGTGTGCCGTTTGGTTGTGAAGGGCGACGATCTCTGTTCCTAGCCATGATGATTTGGCGTTATTAGAAAGAGCCGTCATTGAGCCCAATGCCTTCGGAACGACGACGACCGGAGCCGAACTGCGGTATTTAAATATCTCGTTGAGATTGTCTTCTAAAATATCCCAATAATTAAGTCCGCCGGCAGTAGATCCGGTAAAAGGTTCTGCGCCGGGTTCGTAGTAGACATCGACCACAATTTTTTGCGTAGACTTAAAATAAAGCGAGGGTTTTGAATAGGGGAAGCTGGTCGTTGTCCCACCACCATCTCCACCGCCATTGCAGCCGAATAAAAAGATCGAAAAAATGAAAGCCGAAGAGCGAAGCATTTTTAGCATATGTTCTATTTTAGAAAGCTTTCTAACTTCTGACAATAGCATCAGTCACGCACTCTAAAGATTTAGACCGGGTGGCTTGGGATTCCAGAGTAAAACTGAGGAAACTGGCCAAGGCGGCCTTATCGTTATCTGGGCTCCAATAGACCGAGACGGGTAAAAAGAAGTTTTTAACAGGCACAAATACGGTGTCATCGGGGGCGATATTCTGGGTGCCAGCGAGACTTAAAGAGATTCCTCGCCCGGTGGCGACTAAGATGGGGCACACTTCCCGGGGGTTTTTCATGTAAACCTTGGGCTTAAATCCGGCTTGTTCAAAAACTTGCGTGAAACTTTCATAAATCACTCGCGCTTCGTCGCGGGGGTGCAAAATGAAAGTCTCATTTTTAAGTTCTTTAAAATCCAGTTCTTTCTTTTTTGCCAAGGCATGTTTGCGAGGAAGTAAAACACCCAACTTATGATCTTTCACGAGTTCGTTTTTAAGGCTCACGTGTTGGTCCGTGCCCTCTAAAAAGGCGACGTCGAAGTCTCCGGAATACAGACCTTTTAAAATTTCTTTTTCCGACTCTTGGGCGAGTTCAAACTTAATTTTAGGAAAGCGTTCCTGAAAGGCATCAATAATTCGGGGAAGCTTTGCCAAAAAAGCGGCCGTGGAAAATCCGATTCGCAAGTCCCCCGATTTGATTTTTCCGATCTGCTTGATTTCCGATTCGATGCGCTCCATGGATTGAAAGATCTCGCGGGCTTGCTTTAGTAGATAAATTCCTGAAGCCGTCAATGTCACCTGACGGGTGGTGCGTTCAAAAAGGCTGGTGCCTAGCTCTTCTTCTAAGGCGGCAATAAGACGGGTCAGGGGAGGTTGGGACATCCCTAAGATTTCTGCACTTTTGCGAAAATTAAGTTCTTCGGCGACGACGATAAAGGCTTTAAGCTTTTGTAAGTCCATGTATTATTGATACCATAAAGGTATCAATAAGTCCACAAATCAGAAATTATCATTTCGCCCTGAGCGGCTTATAATCAAACCAAGGATGTGAGGTCTTTATGAAGTTTGATTATGACGTTTTAATCGTGGGTGGTGGTCCTGCGGGCTTAAGTGCGGCTTTAAATTTAGCGCGCATGCAAAGAAAAGTGATTCTATGCGATGACGCCAGGCCCAGAAATGCCCCCTCGTCCCACTTAAATTCTTTCCCCACCCGAGACGGCATTCATCCGCAAGAATGGCGCAAGCTTGCCATGGCGGACATTGAAAAATACAGAACTACGGAGTTTTTTTCAGGATCAGTGAAAAGCATCGAAAAACAATCGGCGGGATTTCGGGCCGAGCTTTCCTCTAGTAAATACGTTCATGTTCGCAAAGTGATTTTGGCGGAAGGTATTCAAGATCGTCACCCCGATATTCCGGGACTTAAAGATCTGTGGGGGAAGTCCGTCTTTCACTGTCCCTTTTGTCATGGGTATGAAGTGCGCGATAAAAAATTAGCCCTTTTGTCGGATGCTACTTTTGCCGCCCACATGGTGCCCATGATTCGCGGGCTTTCTAAAGATTTGGTGTTATTAACAAACGGCGCTGAAAATCTTGATCCGGAGTTTATTCGGCATTTAGAAAAAAACACAGTGCCCTGGATTTCAAAAAAAATCACTCACCTGGAGTCTGTGGGAGAACAGTTAAGGTCCGTTCACTTTGTCGACGGAGAAAAAATAAATTTAGAAGGCATTTTTATGACGCCGGTATTGCCGTTCCAAATAAAATCTTCCTTAGGAACTTCTTTAGGATGTGAGTTGAATGAAATGGGTCTTTATAAAATCGGCATGAAGTATGAGACTTCGGTGCCCGGGGTCTATGCTGCCGGTGATAGCTCCACTATGATGCATTCAGTTTTAATGGCCAGTGCTGCGGGCAGCATGGCCGGGGCGGCTGCCGTCCATGAGATTTTGGCGGAAGACTTCGCGAGGAAATGAGCAGGAATTAGACGTTTTGAGTAAATAGTTCAGGCGATTTTTAAAATGTTCGCTAGCGAACGCGATTTAAAGCGTCCCCTGTTTTTTTAATAGAAGGTCACGGAAACCCCATGGCATAACCCTCCCATACACAGGAGAATTCCATGACAAAGTTCCTTTTAGCTTTTGCGACTTTAAGTCTTTCTTTTGCGGCTCAAGCGAGCCAAACAACTGTAAAAACCGCTTACACTTGTGAACAAGATGATGGTGATATCTGGTATTCCATCGGGCTGGTGCCTTCGCTAGCGCCTTCAAAATTCAATACCGTGGTTGTGCTTAACAACGAAGACGACGGCACGAAAACACGTCTTGACGATTCTGCGGCGACTTTGAAGTCTAATGGCAGCGGCGTGATCGTTTTCAATAAAGACGCTTCTATCAAACTTGTAATGGACGGAAAAGAAAACGGCGCTTCGGGGACATTGACTATTTTGGCTGATGGTCCGGGTGATATTGAAACTGCGGTTATCTGTTATAAAAACTCAGAAATCACTTACGATTCTAACTCGAGCGCAGAACCACGCATCTCTGTCGGCAACTAAGTGGACGTCGAAAAACTGCTGAATGAGACGGATCCCAGAAGCTTTCTGCGATCCGCTTTAAAAATTCAAAAATCGGGGGCGAAGCCCATCAGTGTCGCGGAATTTTCACGGCACTGTGGTTTTAGCTCTCGCAGTTTTCTTTCCGAATACCTGTCTGGAAAAAAGAAGCTTTCTAAAGAAAGTCTTCGTTCTATTCGCCATGCTCTTAATATTCCCAAGATGGCGCAAGAGTACTTTGCACTGTTGGTCGGCCAAGAGCAGCCCGAACTGAGCCCTTTATCTCAAGATAAAATCGCGGTTGAAATTCTGCGTCTCAGAAAATCCTTTAAAACGGGAAATCGGACACCTAGAACGCTGGGCCCCTTGTTGGGAAAGGTTGTTTCTAAGAAAAAATGTTTCTTGGTTTATGCTTCCTTGGGTGATCAAGAGCAGGGGGCTTCGTTAGAGGATATCTTGAAACGAAGTAAACTTTCAAAAGTGGAAGCGCTAAGAAATATCGAGATCCTAGAAACCTCAGGGCTAGTCACCGAAAAAAAAGGACGCTATTTTGCTAATGAGACTGCGGTGGACATGCTCAATTTTACGGGCAAAGAACTGGGCACGTTAGTGGGCGAATTGGGACGAGAAATTGCCACCAGCCCGGCTGAGTTCACAGACAATCCTAACAATCTTGTTTTGTATTCAGTGTTTTCCGTTGAAACTCGTCAATTGGCCGCGTTCAAAGAACGACTGCGCGATGCCGTTTATAAAGTGATGGATGAATTCCAAAGCGAAAACGGGAACTCCACCCAGCAAGTTTTTATCTGCTCTAAAAACTGATGGTTTCTAAGGGTAAAGTCACCGTAACAGCTTTCCGTATAGAACCGAATCCACAAAGCGGCCATTTTCGATATAGTCCTGCGCAAACAGTCCTTCGCGTTTAAAACCATTGCGTTCGGCGACCTTCATCGAGGCCACATTATCCTGAGTCGTGCTGATAATGGCCTTGTTAAAACCAAGACGTTTCATTTCTGCTAATAACAGCTGCAAGGCTTCGCTGGCGTATCCTTTTCCATACTCGGCGGTTTCAAGCGCGTATCCGACCTCGGCTTTATGATCAAGGTAGGAGATCGTATGCACGTGGGCGGACCCAATGGCTTTGTCTCCAAGAAAAATTAAATAATGAATGTCTTTTGATTCCATAGTGACAGGTTTAACCACATATTGCTCAACCTCTTCCAAAGTTTTAACCCAAGGATAAATCCGACCGCCCAAGGCATGATCACGTTGGATGTAGTCAAAAACTTGCTGCGAGTACAACGGGGAGGCATGGGCCATCTTGATGCGCGGACCTTCAAGGAGTGAATTGAAAGGCTTTTTTTCTAAGTCGCCTAGTTTTTCAGAATTCATATTTCTTTCTCTTTAAAAACAAAACCCCAGAAATTTAAACCTTAAAAGGCTTAAATCCTGGGGTTGATATTCATTTTTCTATCTAAAAGCCGAAGCCCTTAAATAATTATTTACGTTCGCTGATCGGAGTCACTTTACGTTGAGGTGAACCCACGTACTCACTCAAAGGACGAATGATACGGTTGTTCGCCGCTTGCTCCATAATGTGCGCGGACCAACCCGTAGTACGCGCCATCACGAAGATCGGTGTAAAGAAGTCGATCTCAAAGCCCATCATGTAGTAAGCCGGGCCTGCCGGGAAATCGAGGTTTGGATAGATTTTCTTTTTCTCTACCATCACTTTTTCCAAGCTGTTGTACATTTTCATCCATTTTTGATCGCCGATAACGTCGGCCATGACTTGGGCGTATTTTTTCATTGTCGGTACGCGAGAGTCGCCAGACTTATACACGCGGTGACCAAAACCCATGACTTTTTTCTTTTGCGCCAAGGCATCGATCATCCACTGTTCGGCTTTAGCCGGATCCGCGATTTCGATCATCATGTGCATGACTTGTTCGTTCGCTCCACCGTGCAAAGGTCCCTTCAGGGCGCCGATACCCGCTACGGTCGCAGAATAAAGATCCGATTGAGTTGAAGTCACCACACGTGCGGTGAACGTCGAAGCATTGAAGCTGTGTTCCGCGTAAAGGATCAAAGAAACGTCGAAAGCTTTAACCACTTCTTTAGCGGGCACTTTACCAAAGCACATGTGGAAGAAGTTTTCCGCGATAGATAAATCTGCTTTCGGAGGAATGAAATCCAAACCTTTTTTGAAGCGGTAATCCGCCGCCACCATCGTTGGAATTTTTGCTAGCAATTGGATGGCTTTGTCCATATCTGTTGCAGGCGTTGAATCCCAGATACGCGCATCTTCACAACCTTGGAAAGAAACGGCCGTGCGAATAGAATCCATCGGATGGCATTTTTGCGGAAGAGCTTTGATCACGTTCAACAAAGTCGTCGAAATCTCGCGATAGCCGCGCTCTTTTTTTGTGAAGTCGGCAAGTTGAGACGCATTTGGCAATTCGCCGTTGTACATCAAGTAAGCCACTTCTTCGAACGAGCAGTTTTCTGCTAAATCTTGAACGGGGTAACCACGGTAAACCAAGGAGTTGGTTTCTGCATTTACTTTAGATACTGAAGACGTGTCGATCACCGCACCTTCAAGACCTTTTTTCACATTCATCTTTTCCGGTTCTGGAACGTAATCTGGATTAATATATTCAGCCATAAATTCTCCACAAAGATCATGCTCCGTGATCCCATATTTGGGCGGCGCATTAAGTTAATTAAAGTAATGGCTCAAGCTAACTCCGCCTCCGAACCCGGTCAAAACCTTTCGGCACCATTTCTGCATCGTACCGCCACGTGCAATCACTTGGAGCTAGGTATGTTACGTCGGTACGTCATTATATGTCTGATCTTTAGTCAGTTTCTGTCTTCGGCCTCACACGCCGGGGTTCTGGCGGATGATCTCTATTGGTATAAGTCGTCCTTAGGCTTTTCTAACATCACAAAAAAGGGTGTTGAGTCCTATTTAAATCCTTTTAAAGGGCCGGCAGAGTTCCGTTTGGCCGAAAAAAATGCTCCTTGGGCAGGCAATTACTTTCCTATGTATCAGGGGGGAATTGCTCAGCGTTGGACTGAATCTAAGCATCCAGGCACAGTCTTAAATAAGAATTCATATATGAAATTAACGCCTGAGGAGCGGCAAAAATTGTCGCCTGTCGAAAAATATGACGTCCTTTTAGGCCTCTATGATTTTCGTACGACGGATCACGAAATGAACTTTCGCGGTCCTTTAAGACAAGGGGCCAAGATTCAAGATTGGGAAGGTTTTTGTAACGGTGTTCGTTGCGCGGGGATTATGTTAGCCGAACCTCAGTTTGCGGTAGAACGCACCAATCCGGCGGGAGAAAAAGTGGTTTTCCAACCCGCGGATTTAAAGGCTTTAGCTGGGGCCAGCTATTTTTATACTCAAGAGTACGCGCAGATTGGCTCGCCTTCACGCAAAGGCCGTTCGCAAAATCAACCCAATGCCGCGGTGTTTGACCTGGTTTTACGTTACGGTTTAGCCGTCAATAAAAAGCCTTTCATTATTGATTCCCACCTGGGATCAGAAATCTGGAATGAAACTGTGGTCGGTTATAAGCGCACGCTAAGTGACAAGAAAAAACTGACACCCACCGAACGAGAGGCTTATCCCGACGCGATTGAAAAAGTCGATGTCAGTTTTGTTTTAGAAACCTTGGGGGAAGTAGACATCAAACAGAGCAATCGTCCGACGAAGGCTCAAGTGGCGAATGGTTCATTGCTGCAAACCCTAGAGGGTCGGTACACCTTGTATCTGGATCGCGATGGACGGGCCATCGAAGGCAAATGGAAAAAGAACGCGGGCGTGCGGGGAGTTGATTTTGCTTGGTTTGTCGGTGGTAAAGGAGCGGATAAACTTCATGCCGATAAGGGCGGGAACCCGCATTTAGAGTTCGGTGTGATCAAAGATTTGATCAACGAATCCGCCCATCCGTCGTGCAATAAGATTTTTCAATAGTTTTTAGTAGATGTAATCGTGGAAGGACAATTAATGAGACATTTACGTTCTATTCTGGCTTTAGGGTTTGTGTTTTTGCAGCTATGGTCGCTGGCGGCCCAAGCTATTTCCGATGAAATGCAAAGACTGGTGACGTATGAGACGAAATCCAATGCGGTGGCGGCTCGTTCAAATCAAAAGATTATGTTGGAACACTTTGAAATTCCGTTAGAGCTGGTTGAAGCCAATGTGGCCTTGCGTGCACCTCCGCAATTTGTGCAGTCGATGATTTTTGAGCGCAATGGGAAAAAGTATGTCCGTTGGATTTTAAATCCTGAAGACACCAAATGGCATAAAGAAGTTCAGAAGTTCTTAAGGCAAAACGGCATTCCCGCAATACGTTATAAATATTTTGAGGGTTATCAAACGGCTTCTCGCAGCTATATTGCCGTAGATCCTCATAATGGCGCGGAGTTTTCCATCAAGGGATCTACCGATAATACCGGTGGCTATTGGGCCGATAAAAAACAGACTTGGGATGATGCTAAGCAAATCCGTAAGATCACGGATTTCGTGGCCGAGTCTTTAAAAAATCAACCGGCGTTGCAAAACATCGTTCTATTAGATGAAACGATGGCCTTTGGTATCAAGGGTTTGGATCAAGGTTTGGTCATTCGTTCTTACGACAGTCTTTCTAATTCTGGTAAAACCTACGTGCCGGGTTTTTCCATCATGCATGATGAAACGGGTCGCAAGATCGCTAAACTGAATGGTTCTGATGATCCTGGGACTTACTGGAATGAACACTATAACAAGCCTTTAGCGAAAGCCTTGGCGGAGTTTATGGCGTTAACCGGAATGGTTTACGATTCTCCGCACTCGCAAAACTTTTTAGTCGAGCTTGATGCGAATATGCGCCCCACCGGTAAGATCGCTTTACGCGATTTTGGTGATGCATTTTTGTTAGAAAACTATTTTGAAGCTATTGGTCGTAAGGACATCACTCGCGTCTGGGAAAAAGACAATGTTCTTAAAGACCGCTTAAGAGTTTCCGTTGGAATTTTACAAGGAAACAAAGAGCCCTCGTGGCTGACGTTGGCGGACGTTTCGCCTTCGAACAATAGTTATACCCAGTGGGGTCAAGACTTCCATGTGACCTTTAAGAATGAGTTTGAAAGACAGACGGGTATCAGAATGCAAACGTCCCCGATCACCCCAGGAGCTGAGAACCCAAAATACATTGGTCGTACCTATTTCTTTAATACGGTCTCGGGCCTAGAATTTTTGAATTTGGCTAAAAAAGGTCTTACGCGCGATCACTTGATGATTCGTTCGTGCACGCGCGTGTTTGCTATGTAGTTTCAAACCAAGAATCTAGTTTTTGAAAAAACCAGTCTTGCATGGGTTTTCGTAAAGAGATGCTTTCGAGCATCTCTTTTTTATTTTGCACAATCCCGGTAAAACTGCGCCCGTCTTCGACAGAGTCTGAGCATTCTTCAACCCATTTTTCGGTGGCTTCCGGATGGAATTGAGTCGCCATAATATTATTCCCAAACGTAAAAGCTTGGTTGGGACAGAAATCATTGGTGGCTAAAAGCTCCGCCCCCGGGGGCAAATCAAAAGTGCACTGATGCCAGTGAAAAACGTGGAGTGTTTTTTGCGGATTTTCGTCTAACAGTTGCACCGGCACAAAGCCGATTTCCCATTTGTGGTAAGGATAAGAGCGACCTCCCAGAACTTCCGCTAAAAGCTGGCTGCCCAGACACAACCCAAAGATCGGTTTTTTGGCGGCGATGCATTCTTTCAGAAATGATTTTTCGGTTTTAAGCCAAGGATGCTTGTCTTCTTCAAACGTATCCATGGTCCCGCCGCAGATCACCAGAGCTTTAAACTGCGCAGGAGGGAAGGGGGGCGGGGTTTGGTCCACGCGCCACACATACGTGCTAAGGCCGCGTTGCTTTGCCCATTCAAGGGTGCTTCCTGGGGGCGTATCGTCTTCATGTTGAATAATAAGGAGATCAAGCATGGGTTGGATATACCGCTTGGCCCCCGGGAATGGCTAACAATTTTTGCGCGAGAAAGCTCATTTTTATCCTATTTTCCTTCTGTAAACGGCCCTCGCTGAGCTTAGAGCCAAAATGGCCGGTACACTTCGTGCTTAGTAAGGCGTGGATTAAAAACTTTGGAGGATTTATGAAGACGACTCTTTTGGTTCTTTCGGTCACTTTCTTGGGCGCCCTTGCTCAAGCGAAAACAACGACTTATCAAGGTGTGGTGACCTCACGCCAGCAATGTAAGGATTCGGGCGGTGTATTTGCGACCGACACGGCTTGCAGCAAAATTGCTTTTACGAATAAGTCCTGCAAAATCACTTTGAATATGGACGGACGTCGTATCAACAAAGTGGTTGTGGATGTTCCTGAAATCAAGGCGCAAAAAGAATCCTTCTTTGCCACAATGTCGGGCTCTGCCAGTGGTCCTTGGTTTTATGATTCAACGAAAACAGTTTATTCAATCAAGTTGAACAGTTCTTCTTCTGTAGAACTTAAATTGACGGCGGATTCAGATGTTTTGCTTGGTGCCAATGTTTATACCGACCACAAAAATGTCGGTAATAAGGTGGCTTACAAGCAGTACTCTTGTGCAAACTTAAAAGCAATTCGCTAAATTTCAATATTTTTTAAAAGCCACTGTCCCAACTCAGAAACACCCGCGATCAAATCCGGGTGTTTTGTTTTTGCGGCCTCGATCGCGGCCTTCACCGAATCACCACGATAAGGCTGTCCTTTAAGGCGGGTCGTCAGTTCATCCACCAAAGAAGGGTACAGGCAATCTGTATAGATATGCACATCTTTGATAACGCCGTCTTCGACTTTGAATTGAAAATCAAAAAATCCCAATGAAAGATATTCATCCATCTTGTGGGTGAACTCTAAAGTGTTCCCGTAAAGCCATTCCCAAGAGCTTAATTGGTCGTAGTGACCTTTAAGTTCGGCATTCTTATTCACAGTGGCTAACGAAAGCATTTCGATATCGGCTTTGCCGTCATAAAACCTTTCAAACGCGGGCACCATGTATTCGACGATGTGTTTAGCTTCGATGCCGGGACGAACTTCATTTAAGTTTGCCACCCTTGCGCGCACCGACTCTTTGCCTTTGGCTTGCAGCTTTTTAGGGTTTGGGGTCAGGTAGTTCCCTAATCTAGTTAAATCGGCGTGGAGTAATAGGGTGCCGTGATGAAAAGCACGATCCTTTTTTTCGCGATAAGCACTGCCGCTAAATTTTCTGGGGCCGTCGGGGAAGGGGATCAGCAAATCATTACGCCCCGAAGCTTCGCCCGTAATACCCAGCTCTTTCAGGGCATTAAAAATGATTTGCACATTGTTTTCGCGCTTATATTCTTCGCGTGGGGATAAAAAGGTAAAGCAGATGTTGCCCAAATCATGAAAGACCGCGCCGCCACCGGTTTTACGCCGGGCCAGGTGGACTTTATCTTCTTTCATTTTCGCCAGATTGCATTCATTCCAAGGATTCTGGTTGCGCCCGATGACGACAGTTTCTTCATTCTGCCACAAAAACAAAACTTGCTGGGAAGGATCCAGGTTATCAAAGATCCACTCTTCTGTCGCAATATTGAGATGCGGATTTTTACTTTCAGAAAGAAAAACTTTTAACTTCTTCATCGGTGCCAGGTCCCGTTTACGTAAGCACAGCGTTAAGCTGCGCTTACTCTCTTACTTTAAAATTAAAGATGCTGGAATCAAAAGAGTTGTACTCGTCATAACGAGTCAGCGCATACAAATCCTTACGATGTTGCATGCGATCTAAAAGACCTTCTTGCGTGCCTTTTGCTTTGATATCAGCCAAACCATGAATAGTCGCGCCCATGGCTAAACGGAATGTGGTCACGGGATAGATCACGATGTTGTAACCAAGATTTGAAAGCTCTTGATACGTGTACAGGCGGCCTTTGCCGAACTCGGTCATATTTGCTAGCAACGGAACGCTGACGGCTTTACGGAAAGTTTCAAATTCTTTTTCGTTCTCGAGAGCTTCGGTGAAAATGCAATCAGCACCAGCGTCGATGTAAGCTTTGGCTCTGTCGATGGCTTTATCTAGACCTTCCACCGCGCGTGCATCGGTGCGCGCGATTAAAAGGAAATTCTCATCCATTTTTTTACCGCGAGCGGCGGCAGCGACTTTTCTGGTGGCTTCTGCTGCAGTGACCAGACCTTTGCCATCAAGGTGACCACAACGTTTTGGATTGATTTGATCTTCGATATGGCAACCCGCGAGGCCCATTTCGATCATCTCTTGCACCGTGCGGGTCGCGCTCATGGGTTCACCAAATCCGGTGTCGATATCAATGATGGTCGGAAGTTTTGTGGTGCGAGAAATTTGACGGCCCCGTTGGGCGACTTCAGTCAAAGATGTCAAACCGATGTCGGGATATCCTAGGTCATTAGAAAGAACGGATCCTGAAATGTAAACTCCGTCAAAACCCTGGCGTTCGATTTCCATGCTGACCAGGGGCGACCATGAGCCAGGAAACTGCAAAAGCTTGCCCGATTTCAAAGCGTCGCGAAAATTTTTACGTTTTTGTGCGGGAGTTAATTCAGGGAATAGCATCTTTCCTCCAGAGGTATTTAGGTGCCCACGAGTATACCCCAGAAACGAGGTAAAGGGTATCTGCTTCCAGCGGCAGAGTCTGAGGAAAGCTCCTAAAAGAAACGATGCGTTGAGCTGTGAGCTAGCTCACCTTCTTAAGTTCGACCTGATAGGGGAGTTTGGCGGCTCTTAATAGGTCCTGAAGGGCGAGTTGAATCATTGTGGATTCAGGAGCTTTAATGATTTTAGCAAACTTACCAGCGCGTTCAGGGCTGACCAGTCGTCGGCCTTTTTCGATATCGCAAAGGTGCGCGCGAGAGATTTTCAGTTTTTGCGCCAATTGTTGTTGAGATATTTCCTGAGCTTCACGCAAGGAGCGAATCAATAGACCTAAGGTCATAGGTCCAAATTCAGAGGCTAAAGTTTCGATCCCGACAAATTTTTTTGTAGTCATATGTTTATTCACCTCTAGCACTTGCAAAAACTCGAGTGTGCCGTCGCTTCGTTCGATATAACCGCCCGGTTGACGACCGTTTTCATATTGTACCCCAATTAAGGGTACAAAGACAAATACCAATATAATTATGATGTAGGAAATCCATTTAAGGATTTGCCTTATTAAGGTCTGTTCCTCGCCTGGCATTCTAATAACCGCTATTTGAGTTATGGCCGGATTCGAAAATCGGAAGTTAAGATTTCACCACCGCATCGGTTCTGCGCGGCGTTGTCGTGAGCGGGTTTTAGAGCAGAGAGTACAGGAGAAATCCCATCCCGATATTGGCGACAAAGTGAGCCAGCCACGGATAGGTCAAAGATCCGGTTTTAAAGCGAAGAAGGCCCATTATAAATGCGAAAGCTCCAGCTAAAAGCGCACCCGACAAACCAAATGGAAATCCTTTATAGTGTAAAAACATGAAGCCGGTGGATTGCATCACATTGGCGATCCAAAATGACTTTGGCATCATAATGTTCAACGCAAGACCTCGAAAAATAAACTCTTCAGCGAAAGAGTTAAGTACGGCAAAAATTAAAATCATGCCTGTGACCTCAATCAAGGGAGTTCCATTTGGAACTTTAAATGGAATCTGTTCCATGGAAGGAGCGGTGAAGTGAACCCAAGCAGCCACCGTGCCGAATGATAATAAACCCAACAAAATAGCTATCATCGCAGGGCGGATTTTAAACTCAATCAAGCCGTACCATTTTGTGTCTTGGGCTCGCCATAAAAGAACTGCGGTTGTTAACGTCATAAAAACACTAGGCAGGGGCCATAAGTCTCTAAGGAATGCGATTTGGGTCAGTAAAAGAACTCCAAACGTGCAGGCCGCTAGGCTCAGATGGGTTTTCAATTTTCTAATTGCGAAAACCACAAGACAGATGCCAATCAAAATAATCGGAACGAGTTTGCTTTCCAGAAAACTCTGAGAGCCATATGCAAGGATGTTTAAGGCTGTAAGCCAAACCATGGTGCCTCGTTTTTACCTGATGCTATCGAGGGAAGTACCGGCTGTAAAATAAAAAAGCCGTCGGGAGGGACCGACGGCTTAACAACAACGTTCATTCTAAGGAACAACTAAGCGTGATACATACGATCTTCAAAGGCCGCCAAAGCGGCTTTCGCACCTTCACCAATCGCGATCACGATTTGCTTATAAGGTGTCGTTGTAACGTCACCCGCGGCGTAAATACCCTTTTCGGAAGTACGACCTTTTTCGTCGACTTTGATTTCACCAAATTTGGTCAACTCCACAGTTTCTTTTAAGAAGCTGCTATTCGGAACAAGACCGATTTGCACAAAGATGCCGTCCAAAGTGAAAAGCTCGGTTTTATCCGACTGACGATCCACGTATTCTAAGGCCGTCACCTTGGCACCATCGCCAATGATTTTTGAAGTCTTCGCACCCGTGATGATCGTCGCGTTTGGCAACGATTTAAGTTTATCCACCAAGATCTGATCGGCTTTTAAGTTGTCGTTGTATTCAAACAACGTCACTTTGCCGACGATGCCCGCCAAATCAATCGCCGCTTCCACGCCCGAGTTTCCGCCACCGATCACCGCGACGGATTTACCTTTGTAAAATGGTCCGTCACAGTGAGGGCAGTAGGCGACACCACGGCCTAAGTATTCTTTTTCGCCTTCAATGCCGAGTTCGCGCCATTTTGCGCCGGTCGCCACGATAATAGAGTCTGCCGTTAAGTGTTCACCACTTTCAAGCTCAATACGTTTCGGGGCGCCTTGCACGATTTTTTTCACCCGACGGTTTTCTAAAACTTTGATCGGGTAAGAAGCCACGTGCTGATTTAATTGCGCCGCTAATTGAGGACCTTCGGTGTAAACAACCGAAACCAAATTCTCAATACCTTTAGTTTCTTTCACCTGACCGCCAATAGCGTCAGTGATCATCGCGGTGGAAAGACCTTTACGAACGGTGTAAATCGCCGCCGAAGCTCCCGCCGGACCACCACCGATCACGAGCACATCCATATGTCCTAAGTTTTGGTTCACAGGCTCTGCGGGCGCGGCATTGGCGTCTTTACCGAAAACTTCTTCAAGCTTAGTGATCAAATCAAGCAAGCTGCTGCGGCCTGAGTGAATCATTTTCGAATCAACAACCAATGACGGGACACCTTGGATGCCCAGGGATGAAATTTCATCGGGTACGTAACCGCCGTCGGTGATCGTGTGTTTAAACGAACCGTGAATGATCGCGATTTGATTTAAAGCTTGAACCACGTCCGGACAGTTTTCACAGGTTAAAGAGATATAGCTGGTTAAAGCGATATTCTTTTTAAGGCCTTTGATACGAGCCGCAAGGGAGGCGTCGGGCATTTTGCCTTTGCCGTCGGAATTCAAAATAGCCACTATCAGCGTGGTAAATTCATGACCGCCCGGAATGGCGCGGAAAGTGATGCCGGTGTCTTTACCGTGGGCAAAAATACTAAATTGAGGCGAAGTCACCTGAGCCATGCCGGTCGCGGCACGAGCTTTGATTTTGGAAGATGTACTGGCAACTTCTTCAAGCATCTCAACCAAATCTTTTTGATCGGCGTGAGAGCTAGGAGCATAGACGAGTTCAACTTCATTTTCGAGTTTTTGGAAGACAGTCGATAACTGTTCCTTCATTTGAGGATCTAACATTGAAGAACTCCTTACTTAAAAAATTCAAAACTAACTTAACTTACTTACACAAAGGGCCGCGGAGTGACCGCAGCCCTCTTGAAATTTAAAACCTAAAACTAGATTTTTCCTACTAGATCAAGACCTGGTTTCAAAGTCTTGTCGCCTGGTTGCCATTTAGCAGGGCACACTTCATTTGGATGAGAAGCTGTGTATTGAGCCGCGTGAACTTTACGAAGAAGTTCGTCCGCGTTACGACCGATGCCGTTGTCATTCACTTCAGCCAATTTGATTTTACCTTCTGGATTGATCAAGAAAGTACCGCGGTAAGCAAGACCTTCTTCTTCAATGTAAACTCCGAAGAATTTTGCTAAGTGACCAGTTGGGTCCGCAAGCATGGGGTAATTGATTTTTTTGATGGTATCAGAAGTGTCATGCCATGCTTTGTGCGTGAAGTGAGTGTCTGTAGAAACAGAGTAAACTTCAACGCCCGCTTTTTGGAAAGCCGCATATTTGTCAGCCATGTCACCTAGTTCAGTAGGGCACACGAAAGTGAAGTCAGCGGGATAGAAAAAGAATACGGACCATTTTCCTTGCAAGTCTTTTTGTGTGATCGTGCGGAACTCACCTTTGTGATAAGCTTGAGCAGAAAAGTCAGTCACTTTTGAATTGATCAATGTCGCCATTATGTCTCCTATATGTTGGCAGTTATCGATAGGTTGAGCCTAGACGATTGACAAATATTAGTAAAATTGATATTTTTAAAAAGGCGATAGATTTCCTTTATCGTGATGCCGTGGGCTAAATCTATCCTCATGCGCCTCGGAAAACGCCCCTCAAAGGAGCCTAAAAAATGATCAATCCTAAAATGAACTTTTCTTTAACGCAGCTGGAATATGTCCTGACCGTCAATAAATACGGGCATTTCGGGAAGGCGGCCGAGGCGTGCAACGTGACCCAGCCTACGTTAAGCATGCAGATCCAAAAACTAGAAGAAGATCTGGGGGTGATCATTTTTGATCGCTCCAAAAAGCCTATCCTTTTGACGGAGGTCGGCAAAAAACTGGTAGATCAGATTCAAGCCGTGCTTTTCGAGGCCAAAAAAATCGGCAATATCGTGCAAGCGCAAAGTATGAGCGCGCAAAAAGGGGAGCTTGTTTTGGGCGTCATCCCCACGATTGCACCTTATTTATTGCCCAAACTTTTACCGGTCTTGGAGCAAAAATTCCCCGCGATTGAATTAAAGATTATGGAATTGCAAACCCACGGAATCATCGAGGCACTAGATAACGACGAAATCGATGTCGGAATTTTGGCAACCCCGATTCATAAATCAAAAATTCATGAAATGGCTTTGTACTATGAGCCTTTTAGCGTGCTTTGCCAAAAAGATCATGAATACGCCGATCATAAAAAAATCAAATACAGCAGTCTGAAGATGGAAGACGTGTGGTTGTTAGAAGAAGGTCATTGCTTGCGCAATCAGGTGATGGATATTTGTGCCACAAAAAAACAAAAAAACACCCATCGTCGTTATCAGTTTGAAAGTGGCAATTTGGAAACGCTAAAAAATCTTGTCGATCAATACGGCGGTTATACTTTATTGCCTGCCTTAGCCACGGAAAGTATTGGTGATGGAACTAAGTTGGTTCCTTTTGAACGTCCGATTCCGGCTCGTGAAATCGGGCTCGTATATCGTCGCGAACATTATAAGAATGAACTGATCGAGGCCTTGGCCGATTCAATTATGGACAGCATCCCAGAAGAGATTCGTAAGATCCGTCCTAAGGATTTAGACGTTTTGCCGATTTAAACTAAAAGCCGCTCGCAAGAGCGGCTTTTAGTTTAAAGATCCAAAGCCTTTTTGATCTCTTCATCCGGCATTAAATCGCCGTGCGATAGATCATCATTTTTCGGCGCAGGGGATTGGTCAAATAAGTCAAATGCACCAAGGTCCCAAACATATCGCTGACTTCCAACGCGGAAATCACAAAGCCGGCTTTTAATTTCGGAATAATAACCGGATTGTTCGTGGCATTGTGGCGGCTATAAATTTTTTGAAAACCTTTTTCGGTCAGCACGCGAATAGTTTCTTCTAACATTTTTGAATAAAGACCCAAGCGACGATGTTCCGGCAAAATCGCCGAATTGCGCATGTAAAAAGCTTCAGCAGAGTGTTGATCTCCGCTGCACCATCCGACAAATTCGTTTTTATAAAAAAGCGCTAAGTTGAGTTCGAAGCCACCTTTATAAGGTTGAGCCAGATCTCGAAATTTCATCTTTTCGTCGTCAGAAAGAAAGCGATGATAACGAAAGATCTGAGAGTGCTCAAAAACCTTTTCCGCATGCAAATTGTACAGAGGCGTAAACTCAGCGTCGCTCAGCGAACGAATTTCATAACCTTCAGGTAGTTGAACTGCGGTATTCATTTAAAATTCCTTTAAACATATAAAAAGCATATTACAGAACTAGCTATTAGAAAAAAAAGTAAAAAATTTTTTAGAGTGAAAAGTAACGAAATTCAGCACGAGCTTGCTGGAAGAGGGAGCTT
>NZ_LUKE01000007.1 GCF_001592735.1 Bdellovibrio bacteriovorus | reverse complement strand
AGGCAAAAAAAAACCCAATCTGTGTTCCAGATTGGGTTTAGAAAAAAAGAGCTGGCATCGTGCTACTCTCCCACATTGTCGCCAATGCAATACCATCGCCGCAAGAGGACTTAACTTCTGAGTTCGGAATGGGATCAGGTGTGGCCCCTCTGCTATAAACACCAGCAAAAATGTTTATATTAAGGACTTAAACTTTCGTTTAAGTTGTTGGAGTCTTTTAGACTCCTTCGACTTTTTTTGCAACTTACTTCCAATACAAATGGAGAAGTTACTTAAAAGTAGTTCATTCTGTTTACAACTGAATGATTGATTTAATTGATTTTTAGCGAGTTCGTCGCACTCTTAAAAAGAGTAGTCACAGTATAGTTCCAAATATCACTCTCTTACTTATTCAGAGAGCTAGTCTCTCGTTCTCGTTTAAGAGAAGTCTTAGAAACGAAATCTTCGTTCCTTAAAAAGGAAGAAGAAAAATTTAAAAAAGCCTCACGACCTATTAGTACGGATCAGCTGAATACATTACTGTACTTACACCTTCCGCCTATCAACCTCGTAGTCTCCAAGGAGTCTTTAGGGGGCCGAAGCCCCAGTGAAATCTAATCTCGCAGTTTGCTTCCCGCTTAGATGCTTTCAGCGGTTATCAATTCCGAACATAGCTACCCTGCACTGCCACGGGCGTGACAACAGGAACACCAGAGGTTCGTCCATCCCGGTCCTCTCGTACTAAGGACAGGTCTGCTCAAATTTCATGCGCCCACAGAAGATAAGGACCAAACTGTCTCACGACGTTCTGAACCCAGCTCGCGTACCACTTTAATTAGCGAACAGCTAAACCCTTGGGACCTGCTCCAGCCCCAGGATGTGATGAGCCGACATCGAGGTGCCAAACTCCATCGTCGATATGGACTCTTGGATGGAATAAGCCTGTTATCCCCGGAGTACCTTTTATCCGTTGAGCGATGGCCCTTCCACGCGGGACCACCGGATCACTTTGGCCTGCTTTCGCACCTGCTCGACTTGTAGGTCTCGCAGTCAAGCCCCCTTATGCCAATGCACTCGACGCCTGGTTTCCAATCAGGCTGAGGGGACCATCGCGCGCCTCCGTTACTTTTTGGGAGGCGACCGCCCCAGTCAAACTGCCCACCAGACAGTGTCCCTCTGCTCGTAAAGAGCAGCAGGTTAGATTTCAAAGGTGCCAAGGGTGGTATTTCAAGGTTGACTCCACCATGGCTAGCGCCACGGCTTCAAAGTCTCCCACCTATCCTACACATGCCAACTCTAAAATCACTGCCAAGCTACAGTAAAGGTTCACGGGGTCTTTCCGTCTTTCTGCGGGTACTCGGCATTTTCACCGAGAATTCAATTTCGCGAGGCATTTGGTCGAGACACCGGAGAAGTCGTTACGCCATTCGTGCAGGTCGGAACTTACCCGACAAGGAATTTCGCTACCTTAGGACCGTTATAGTTACGGCCGCCGTTTACTGGGGCTTCGATTCTCAGCTTCGCTTACGCTAACTAATCCTCTTAACCTTCCAGCACCGGGCAGGCGTCAGTATGTATACTTCGTCTTGTGACTTTGCACATACCTGTGTTTTTGATAAACAGTCGCTACTCCCATTTCTCTGCGACCCGAAAAAGCTTGGGGAGTAAATCCTTACACTCTCTCGGGCACACCTTTTCCCGAAGTTACGGTGTTAAGTTGCCGAGTTCCTTGACCAAAGTTCACCCCATCGCCTTAGGATATTCACCCCACTCACCTGAGTCGGTTTACGGTACGAGCTAACAAATCTAAATTTACGAAACTTTTCTTGGATGCATGGCTTTTCACACTTCCGGGACAAAGTCCCTCGCATTCACACCTCAGAGTTACGACCAGCGGATTTGCCTACTGATCCTCCTACATGCTTACACCTCAATCCAATAAGAGGCTGTGATATCCTACACCGTCATTCCTTAAACACAATTTGCTAGGTAACGGAATATTAACCGTTTTGCCATCGATTACGCCAATTGGCCTCATCTTAGGTCTCGACTAACCCTGGGAGGATTATCCTTGCCCAGGAATCCTTGAGTTTTCGGCGCCCGGGTTTTTCACCCGAGTTCAACGCTACTTATGTCAGCATGATCACTTCTAGTTCGTCCAGCTGTCCTACCGGTCAACCTTCATCCTATACTAGAACGCTCCCCTACCACTAAAATATAAAATATCTTAATCCAAAGCTTCGGTAACACGCTTAGCCCCGTTGTATCTTCCGCGCAGAGTCACTAGACTAGTGAGCTATTACGCTTTCTTTAAAGGATTGCTGCTTCTAAGCCAACCTCCTAGTTGTCAAAGTAACTCCACAACGTTCTCCACTGAGCGTGCATTTAGGGACCTTAGCTGTTGGTCTGGGCTCTTTCCCTCTCGACTCATGACCTTATCACCCTGAGTCTGCCTGCTGAGGAACATATCTGCGGCATTCGGAGTTTATTTGGGTTTGGTAATCCGGTAAAGACCCCTAGCCCATTCAGTGCTCTACCTCCGCGATACTTTATTACTCAACGCTATACCTAAATATATTTCGGGGAGAACCAGCTATCACCCAGTTTGATTGGCCTTTCACCCCTAATCACAGATCATCAAAAGAATTTTCAACTTCAACTTGTTCGGTCCTCCACGGAGTGTTACCTCCGCTTCAACCTGTCCATGATTAGATCACCGGGTTTCGGGTCTATGCCTGCAAACTAAATCGCCCTATTCAGACTCGCTTTCGCTACGGCTCCACCTGCAACGGCTTAACCTCGCTTGCAAACATAACTCGCTGACTCATTATGCAAAAGGTACGCTATCACCCATATAAAGGGCTCTAACTGCTTGTAAGCTTACGGTTTCAGGTTCTATTTCACTCCCCTCTCGGGGTTCTTTTCACCTTTCCCTCACGGTACTTGTTCTCTATCGGTCACTAAGGAATATTTAGCCTTATGAGGTGGTCCTCACAGATTCCCACAGAATTTCACGTGTTCTGTGGTACTCGGGATGCCGCTAGGGCCTTCGAAGTTTTCGAGTACGGGGCTATCACCCTATCTTGCCAGACTTTCCAGACTGTTACTCTAACTTCTCCGGTCCCACATCGCGGTCCCACGACCCCTAACTCAAATTAATGAACTAGGTTTAGGCTCTTACCCGTTCGCTCGCCACTACTAGGGTAATCTCGGATTTGATTTCTCTTCCTGAGGGTACTGAGATGTTTCACTTCCCCTCGTTTGCTTCAAACAACTATGTATTCATTGAGTGATACCATAAATGGTGGGTTTCCCCATTCGGAAATCTCCGGATCAAAGTGTGTGTGCCACTCCCCGAAGCTTATCGCAGCTTACCACGTCCTTCATCGCTTCTTAGTGCCAAGGCATCCACCGTAAGCCCTTTGTAGCTTAAAAAATTGGAACTAACCTCGCTAAAAATCAACTAAATCAATCTATTCAATTGTCAAAGAACGAAAAACTTCATTCAAACTTTATCAAGTGTCATCTCTTCGTAAACTTCGTTCTTAATTTCTTAAGAACTTAGTTTTTTCTAACCTTCTACCTAAGAACCTCAGGTAAAAATCCTACTTCAGCGCGAGCTGAAGTGTAGATCAGTGGCCAACTTTAAAGTGGTCTGCTTCGCAGACACACCTTTAGCTTAAGTTGGTGGGCCGGGGAAGACTCGAACTTCCGACCCCACGCTTATCAAGCGTGTGCTCTAACCAACTGAGCTACCGGCCCTTGTTAGAAACTGGCTCGTACTTAAGCCAAAGAGATTTCACTCTTTCAAAACTAAACAGCTAGATAAGATTTTTTGGGACTCACTCACGACTAAGACTTAATTAGTCGGAGTTGACCTAAGATGGGTGTCATTTAGATCGAGAATATTATTTAGAAAATTAATCCTAAACAGAGCTCGAAATGCTGATCACCGATATCCTTAGAAAGGAGGTGATCCAGCCGCAGGTTCCCCTACGGCTACCTTGTTACGACTTCACCCCAATCATCGACCATACCTTGGGCGCCTGCCTCCTTGCGGTTAGCGCAGCGACTTCTGGTACAGCCGACTTTCATGGTGTGACGGGCGGTGTGTACAAGGCCCGGGAACGTATTCACCGCGGCATTCTGATCCGCGATTACTAGCGATTCCAACTTCATGATCTCGAGTTGCAGAGATCAATCTGAACTTAGATGGCTTTTAAGCGATTTGCTCCACCTTGCGGCTTCGCTTCACTCTGTGACCACCATTGTAGCACGTGTGTAGCCCTAGGCATAAGGGCCATGAGGACTTGACGTCATCCCCACCTTCCTCCGGTTTAACACCGGCAGTCCATCTAGAGTGCCCAACTGAATGCTGGCAACTAAATGCAGGGGTTGCGCTCGTTGCGGGACTTAACCCAACATCTCACGACACGAGCTGACGACAGCCATGCAGCACCTGTGTACCGACCCTTGCGGGCGACGACATTTCTGCCAGTCTTCCAGTACATGTCAAGCCTAGGTAAGGTTCTTCGCGTTGCATCGAATTAAACCACATGCTCCACCGCTTGTGCGGGCCCCCGTCAATTTCTTTGAGTTTTAATCTTGCGACCGTACTCCCCAGGCGGGATACTTAACGCGTTAGCTTCGTCACTGAAGGGGTCAATACCTCCAACAACAAGTATCCATCGTTTATGGTGCGGACTACCAGGGTATCTAATCCTGTTTGATCCCCGCACTTTCGGGTCTGAGTGTCAGTGTGTAGCCAGTTAGCCGCCTTCGCCTCCGGTATTCCTGTTGATATCTACGTATTTCACCACTACACCAACAATTCTACTAACCTCTCTACCACTCAAGCTTCGCAGTATCGAATGCACTTCTGGGGTTGAGCCCCAGGCTTTCACACTCGACTTACAAAGCCACCTACACCCGCTTTACGCCCAATGATTCCGAACAACGCTAGGATCCCTCGTCTTACCGCGGCTGCTGGCACGAAGTTAGCCGATCCTTTCTTACAGGGTACCTTCATTGTGTTATTCCCCTGCGACAGAGCTTTACGACCCGAAGGCCTTCATCACTCACGCGGCGTCGCTGCATCAGAGTTTCCTCCATTGTGCAATATTCCCTACTGCTGCCTCCCGTAGGAGTCTGGACCGTGTCTCAGTTCCAGTGTGACTGATCATCCTCTCAGACCAGTTAAAGATCGTCGCCTTGGTGAGCCGTTACCTCACCAACTAGCTAATCTTACGCGGACTCATCTTAGAGCGAAAAACCTTTGACCCCTATAGCCGCAGCTACTGTGGTCTTATGCGGTATTAGCTAATCTTTCGACTAGTTATCCCCCACTCTAAGGCAGATTATCCACGCGTTCCTCACCCGTGCGCCACTAGTACTCACCCGAAAGCTTTCCCCGTTCGACTTGCATGTATTAGGCACGCCGCCAGCGTTTGTTCTGAGCCAGAATCAAACTCTCCAGTTATAATTCTGTCTAGAAGCAAACAACTAGCTTTATCTCATCAACCGAAGTTGATTCGACCGCTTATTTGTTTGTTCGAATATATATTTTTGAAATTGTGAAACTTGATTGCTCAAATTTCGAGAGCCCAAAAAATCTATCTATCTAGCTATTCAGTTTTCAAAGAGCGAATT
>NZ_LUKE01000006.1:192737-376624 GCF_001592735.1 Bdellovibrio bacteriovorus | reverse complement strand
AAGATCCCCACCCGCAGAACCCGTCGGTGCTCCGCCCCCACCGCCACCCGTTTGGTCGGCGATACACACAAATTTTGTTCCGTTAAAAGTAATGACTTCATTGGCTCCGCAAGTGGCTGATGGCATCACAGATTGCAAAACAAAATCAGTCACCGGTTTACCCGAAAACTTTGCGGCATTTCCCGCAAAACCCGCGTAAGGAACTGAACGAATGATTGAATCAGGTGTGATCACTCTCCATCCCGCACCATCATAAAATGAAACACGCAAACGACGAGTGTCATCAAAAGCCGGCGTGTAAGTAGAACCACCAAAACACGTCAAGGGACCTGAGTTATTAAATGCATCTAGTAAAGTAAAACCCGCGCCTGCAGGATATGACTTAATGCCTGAACCAATCGGCGTATCAAAAACACCTTTGGAATTGCGCATGTCCACGCCATCGCGTTGTTCTTTATAAAGCACGCAACTGCCATCCGGACTTGTCACGGTGAATTCAAACGAAACGCTGCCGTATTCCAATCCTTGGCCATTGATACCAAGAATACGACCTTGATAGGAAAAAGTAGGAGGAGCCGCGAATGTTGAATTCGAGAATATTAGAATGAGGCTAAATAGTGTCGGCAGAATCCATGCCATTATTCATTACTCCATTGACGTTCCGTACAGTTCTTTTCGGTGGAATAACAAAAAATCTTGATAGACGATTCTCAGACTAAGACGCGTTGGAAGGAATTGAGCTTATTTGAGTTTTTCTTGTGTGAGCGGTCCTCACAACAACGAAATAAAAATGGAGGAGCCTTACATTTTTTGAAATACAAAATACGGACTTTGGCTGTGCAGCAACTGCAAGCGATATTTCTGCGCAATCCAATTCATCACATTTTCAGAGTAAAAAACCACATGCGTCAGATCACGGCGATAATGCCAATCGTGAAAAACCGCTTCCCCCCGATGAGCCGAAGTCATGATGGCGAGCAAACCCCCGGCTTTTAAAAGCCTTAGCTGTCTTTCAATTTCCGTCTTGGGATCGTAAAGGTGTTCCCAGACTTCCGTACTAGTGACGGCGTGATAAGTCTTACGCAGCTGATCCTGATCGGGAAAATAATAAAGATCATAGTTGGAAGGCATAAAGCCTTTTTTCAATAACAAAGTCGAAAGAAACGCGGTGGGACCACACCCATAATCCAACACGGATAACTGCGTAATATCGACGCCTGCCGAACGGAAATAACTTTCTAGCTTTTTCACCAAGGGTTCTAAGAATGCCTGATACCCAGCGGTGGATTCGTTTTGATGTTGATCGTAACGCTGCTTTTCAAGATGGGGTGCTAAGCGCTCCGCAGGATCCATAAAGATCAAATCGCACTCGGGACAGTGAAAATAGCTGCGCTCAGGTTTTTTTACGACCTTAAAACGAGCTGGTTGTGCGGAGTCACAGAGAAGGCATCGCATACTTATACAAGACTTGTCTGCCGCACCAGAGTATGTCAAAAAGAATTATGGCTAAAGTTTTAATGTACAAAAAAAATCCCTGCCCTTATTGCGATCGCGCCGTCAACTTCCTTGAAGGTCGAGGTATTGAGTTTGATGTGATCGATTTGACCAACAAAATGGATGAGCTTGACCGCATCAAAAACGAGACCGGCTGGCGCACAGTTCCTATCATTATGATTGATGGTAAGTTGATCGGTGGGTATTCGGATCTCAAAGCGTTGGATGATGAAGGCAAGTTAATGCCGATGTTAGGGAAATAGATGACGGTAAGCCAGAGCTTCGGTTCGGCCACGGGCCGAACGCGGCTCGCTATTGACGAAGCTCAGTTCGAGGACACATTTCGACGGTGGCTTCGAAAAATTTCGCAACTGCGATCAGCATTTCATCAATAGTCCGCGCCTTCGCACAAACACCCGTTAAGGCGTTTCCAAAATCCAACCATACATGCGTCGTGCGCACATAAAAGCGCACTTTGCGTAAAGCCAGATCTTCACCAAAATAAAAACGACAGCGTTCAATAAATTTTAATAAAAACCGACCGTATTCAGCGCCTTCTTCTTGCGGCGTGCGGGGTGCTTTTTGATTTTCTTTTCCAAGTGGATTGGCAAGTCCCAACTCTTCCCCTAATTGCCACAGCATCCAGGGCCGTGCGGCTAGGCCACGTCCCGCCATCGCCATGTCACAGCCGGTTTCTTGCAACATCAAGACCGCGTCTTCCACGGTTTGCACATCACCATTACCAATCACGGGAAAATCTACGGCCTTATGCAGTTGTTTGATTTGTTCCCAGTCCGCCCAACCTCGACGTTTTTGGGCTGCGGTTCGCGGATGCAAGCACACCCACGAAGCGCCCGAGTTTCTTAAACCCATTACGAAACTTAAAAGCTCATCAAACTCTTTGGTGCTGCCGACGGCGCGCAATTTCACACTGACCGGAACGCTTGAATTTTTAACCGTCATGCGCACGACTTCGGCGGCATACGCGGGGTCCCCCATCAGGGCCACACCGTAATTGTGTTTCAGCGCTTTTTGCACGGGGCACCCCATGTTGATATCAATGCCTTCAGCACCCCATTCGATCAAGCGCTTCACACTTTCAGCGATCTCAGTTTCTTCATTCCCCAGAATTTGCGGGACAAGCCCTGTTTCCGTCGGCGCTCGCAAAGTTTCTGGAGTTTTTTCTAAATCCTCACCAGGGATACGACGAGAATTTAACATCTCTGTCGGCCAAATCGTAAATGCATCTGCAGGCAAATATTCGCGCATGGATTCGCGCAAAGCCACATGTGTCAATCCCACCATCGGCGCTAAACATAAGGGGAAGTTGACCTTCCCCTTTAAGATGGGACGATGAAGTCCCAGTTTTTTATTTTCTGAATGCGCCAAAGACGACATCGATTTTTTTTATCTAAACAGACTGTTTAGCAAAGGACGGGCTGACTTTTTTTAAAGTCTCATAAGCCCCAAACAAGACGGCGGCAAAGAAAAGGTCACCGGCGACTTGGTTTCCAAAAAATGGAATCGCAGCGACGTAGCACTCGACAAGTCCAGCCCAAGTTTTCGCGTACATGGATTGCATAAGCCACACGCCAAAATTTGAGACCAAGAAAAACACCGCGCTTGTCACTAGTGATAAAGTTCCCACTTTCAAAACGCTGCGTTCTTCACGCAAAGTCCAACCGATCAAAACGGTGGCTAGAAATGCGCCGTAAACAAAAAGCATGGTTTCATGAAAACCCAAAACCAAGTCGCTTAAGATTAAAGCCGCAATCGGGATGAACAAAGATTGTTTTTTTGATGGAAAGTAAGCTCCCCCGAAAAGCGCCATCGCACCAATCGCTGTAAAATTCCAAGGATGAGGAATTAAACGACTGAAAGCCGCCACTAAAACCATCAATACAAGAGCAAAAATCTGATTCATAAAATATCCTTTTTCAACGTGCGCAGTGCGCCGTAGCCCTGGCGTAGGCGTATCACCGATTCAAACGCTTGTCTACCAGATCCTGTACGACAGAAGGGTCTGACAAGGTCGATGTATCCCCTAATTGCTCAGGAGCATTTTCCGCAATTTTTCTTAAAATACGACGCATAATTTTCCCCGAACGCGTCTTTGGCAGGCCCGGAGCCCACTGAATTAAATCAGGACTAGCGATCGGCCCGATTTCTTGGCGCACAGTTTGGATCAGTTCTTTTTTTAGCTCGTCACTGCTTTGAACACCTGTTTTTAACGTCACAAAGGCGTATATCCCTTGGCCCTTAATATCATGCGGGTAGCCCACCACGGCGGCCTCCGCCACTTTATTGTTGGCCACTAAAGCAGATTCAATTTCAGCGGTTCCAAGGCGATGTCCCGAAACATTGATCACGTCATCCACACGACCCGTGATCCAATAATAACCATCTTCATCGCGTCGACAACCGTCACCGGTAAAATAGTAACCCGCGTAGGTAGAAAAATAAGTTTCTTCAAAACGCTTATGATCGCCGTACACCGTGCGCATTTGACCAGGCCAAGAATCAGCAATTGCTAAAACTCCCTCACCCGCGCCGGTGATTTCTTGACCTTCATTTGTCAGCAAGATGGGCTTCACCCCGAAAAATGGCAATGTCGCAGATCCAGGTTTTGTCGCGATCGCCCCCGGGATCGGCGTGATCATGTGACCACCCGTTTCGGTTTGCCACCAAGTATCTACGATGGGACAACGTCCTTCGCCGACGACATCATTATACCAATGCCACGCCTCTGGATTGATCGGCTCCCCCACAGTTCCTAAGACGCGCAAAGATTTGCGCGATGATTTTTTAACAAAGTCGTTCCCTTCGCGCATCAATGAACGAATGGCCGTCGGAGAGCTATAAAATAAACTCACCTGATGTTTATCCACGACCTGCCAAAAACGGGATGCATCGGGATAAGTCGGCGTGCCTTCAAAAATCAAAGAGGTCGCCGCATTAGCAAGGGGTCCATACACCACATAACTGTGACCAGTCACCCACCCCACATCCGCCGTGCACCAGTAAATATCGTTTTCATGACAATCAAAAACATACTGGTGCGTGATGCTGGCCCATAACAAATATCCACCCGTGGTGTGTAAAACCCCTTTGGGTTTTCCCGTAGATCCAGAAGTGTACAAAATAAATAATGGGTCTTCCGAATCCATTTCTTCGGGCTCGCACTGATCACTGATACCTTTCACGGCTTCGTGATAATAGACGTCACGGTTCGCGGTCATATCGTGCTTTTCTTGGGAGTAATTAAAGACCAAAACTTTTTCAACGGACGGGGTTTTCGCCATCGCTTTATCAATATTATCTTTTAACGGCACAACCTTGCCGCCGCGATAACCGGCGTCTGCCGTGATGACTAATTTTGATTTTCCATCATTCACCCGATCCGCAATCGAGTCCGGAGAAAATCCCCCAAAAACCACCGAGTGAATCGCGCCAATGCGCGCGCACGCTAGCATCGCGTAAGCCGCTTCTGGAATCATCGGCATGTAGATCGTAACGATGTCGCCTTTTTTTGCGCCTAATTTTTTAAGCACATTTGCCATCTTGCAAACTTCGGTATGTAACTGACGATAAGTGATTTTCTGAGTTTGGTGATTCGGGCTATCCGGTTCAAAGATCAAAGCGACTTTGTCGGCGTGGTGACCCAAGTGTCGGTCGATACAGTTATAGGAAACATTAAGCTTTCCGCCGGTAAACCACTTGATACTGACTGGTTTATGAAAGCTCGTGTCTTTCACCTTGGTCCACTTTTTCATCCAGGTCAGGCGATCGGCTTGGCCGGCCCAGAAGTGTTCCGGATCTTTCATCGATTCTGCGTACAATTCTTTGTACTGAGTTTCGTTGATCCAAGCTTTTTGAACAAAGTCGGCTTTGGGCGGAAATTTTTGATTATGCATCGTCACCTCTAAATGGCTTTCAATAGATACTTAGATGGTAATCTATTGAGAATCGAGGTCAATGGTTCGGCGTTCCAATAAAAAAGCCCCCAGTGTTTTGCACTGGGGGCTTGTAAGTACGTTTAGGTCGGTAAGCCGGGCCTGCGTTCCCGCGCTTTGCGCGGCAAGCGGCTCGCTTAATTCACGTCTTTGTAGTCAGCGTCGATCACGTCGTCGCCGTCTGCTTTTTCCGTTTTTGCCTCATCACCACCGGCGCCGCCAGAACCGTTGTTCTCGCCGCCTGGAGCTGCACCTTGTTTTTTGTACAACTCGCCCGTGATTTTATGAGTCACGCCTTGAAGAGTGTCAAAAGCCGCTTTCAATTGATCAGCTTCTGCTGATTTATTTTCCAAGACTTTTTTCGCATCCGCAATCGCCTCGTTCGCCGTTTTCACCTCAGCTTCAGGCAATTGGCTGCCAGAATCTTTGATCAACTTCTCAGTTTGGTAAACCAAGTTGTCGAGGTTGTTGCGAGCCGAAGCCGCTTCTGCTTTCTTTTTATCTTCTTCCGCATGACCTTCAGCATCGTTCACTGCGCGTTTGATCTCTTCTTCAGAAAGACCGGATTGCGCCGTGATTTTGATTTGCTGAGACTTACCAGACGACATGTCTTTTGCACTGACGTGCAAGATACCATTGGCGTCGATATCGAAAGTCACTTCAACTTGAGGAACCCCGCGTGGAGCTGGTGGGATGCCCATCAACTCAAAACGGCCCAAAGTTTTATTGTCTGTCGCCATCTTACGTTCCCCTTGAAGAACGTGGATATCAACCGCAGGTTGATTGTCCGCAGCCGTAGAGAACACTTGCGATTTCTTAGTCGGAATCGCCGTGTTACGCTCAATAAGCGGAGTCATCACACCACCCAAGGTCTCAATACCCAAAGACAATGGAGTTACGTCTAACAACAAGACATCTTTCACATCACCGGCAAGAACACCACCTTGAACTGCAGCACCAACGGCTACAACTTCATCGGGGTTCACGGTACGATTTGGTTCTTTACCAAAGAAATCTTTAACGGCTTTTTGAATCGCTGGGATACGAGTCGAACCACCCACTAGGACGATTTCATCGATATCTGAAGCTTTCAAACCAGCGTCCGCCAAAGCCTTACGGCAAGGTTCCATCGAACGTTTTACTAGATCTTCTGTCATTTGATCGAATTTTGCGCGAGTCAAACGAGTTTGAAGATGTTTAGGACCTGATTGGTCCGCCGTAATGAACGGCAAGTTGATTTCAGTTTCTTGGGCTGATGAAAGTTCAATTTTTGCTTTCTCTGCCGCTTCTTTAAGACGTTGCAACGCCATTTTGTCGTTCTTAAGATCAATACCTTGATCTTTTTTGAACTCAGAAATCAACCACTCAAGGATCACAACGTCAAAGTTGTCACCACCTAAGTGAGTGTCCCCGTTCGTTGCACGAACTTCGACGACACCGTCACCCACTTCAAGAACAGAAACGTCAAACGTTCCTCCCCCGAAGTCATAGATCACGATTTTTTCGTCTTTCTTTTTATCCATTCCGTAGGCCAATGCCGCTGCCGTCGGCTCATTGATGATACGTTTCACATCAAGACCCGCGATACGACCGGCGTCTTTCGTCGCCTGACGTTGAGCATCGTTAAAGTACGCTGGAACTGTGACAACCGCTTCAGTGACCGGTTCGCCCAAATAGTCTTCCGCTACTTTTTTAAGTTTAGCTAAAACGGCGGCTCCAATTTCTTCTGGAGAAACAGCTTTACCTTGAACTTTGAAAGCAGTGTCGTTCCCTTTCTTTTCTACATGATAAGGAACAAGTTTGATTTCCTCAGCCACTTCTTCAAATCGGCGACCGATGAAACGCTTAGACGAATAGATCGTGTTTTCTGGATTCGTAACAGCTTGGCGTTTTGCAATTTGCCCCACCAAACGATCTCCGTCCTTTGTGTATGCTACAACGGAAGGAGTGGTACGAGCGCCTTCTTCATTCACAAGCACTTTCGGCTCTCCGCCTTCCATGATTGCGACGCAAGAATTCGTCGTTCCTAAGTCGATACCAATAATTTTACCCATACCAATAATCTCCCTTTTTACTTAAAATCTAAAACTAGCAGGAGGCCCGCTTCCCGCCCCGCGGGAACGAAAGGCCCGGCTTACCGCCGTCTATCTGTTTAAGATAGATTCCATGAGCTAAATGTGGGCTGTTTTTCAAGTTCGTCAAGCTACGCTAAGAAAAATTATGTGACAATATTTTAATCAGTCATTTCAAGGGGTTTTAAGTGATTTTTAGGGTTATTTTTATCGCGTCTAAGGCCCATCTCCCGAGTGATGCCTAAAGTCTAGGCGCATTACGAACTTTAAATACTGTTCTCATAGCTTTTCCCTGGGCGAGGTTTAAACTTGATGAATGGGACATTTAACTCTCAGAATGATCGGAATTTTAATCGCTTCACTGATGATGTTTGGTTTAGCCCAAGCAGAAAATCGCGCCGAAAAATCAGAAGAAAAAGATGAAGTGAGCAGTTCTTCGAGCGAAGAGTCCTCCAAGGAAGAGCGCGATAAAAAAGCGAAAGAGGATAAAGCTGCCGAACGTTTTCGCGCGCAACAAAGTATTCAGCGCGCCTTACGCGATCAAGGACAAGCGCATGGGCCTATTGCTCCAACGACTCCAGCCCAACCGCCGACGAAATCAAAATAAGACTTTTTGTTAGCTTCAGAAAGCGCATGATTTTATTTAATAAAAAGCTCTAAAACTCTCTCAGACAAGTACTCGCTGGCGGGGGCACTTATATGCAGTCCATCCGGCAGCAAGCTTTGCAAAGAGTATCTCTGACCGTTCTGGGTGATATGCCCGTCGATTAAGACTTTTCTTAGCATCGAATTGAGCGGCAATACCTTGCATAGATTTTCGGTTTTACAAAGCTCATGGATTTTTGCGTTCAGATTTCGCGCGTGTGGCTGAAACTGGGGGCTGAGTTCTGGAATTTCCCCTAAAACCAGCGGCAATTTTAATTTCGTCGACAGAGTCTTTAAATTTTCTAGAGCTTTAAAGCTTTCTTGAATCGAGCCACCAAAAGAATCCCAGAAAAACAAGTCAATACCGATAATCGCCGTGCGATCTTTCAACGAAGACTCCGTCACGGATCTTAAAACTTCACGAGCAGGTTTTCCGTTGCGAGCAATGACTTTGATTTGATCATTGGAAGTGTATTTCAACGCCAACCGCTTGCCGGGACTGGGGGTCAGAAAGTCAGCACTGACACTCGCACCCACAATTAACGGACGCTGCAAAATATCTTTAATTTGCGACGGGCTAGCTTCAGCCATCGCGATGGAAGTGATCGACATAATAAAAACTGCTTTCGCCAAAAATGAAAAAAGGCCCATACATCCAAGTATGCGGCCGTTTTTGTTCTTGTCGAGGTCCTGAAGCCTATTCTGCGTGGGCACCCCAGTGACCACGCAAAAATTTAGCTACTTCTTCCGCCCAAAAAATCCGCCACCTTCAGAACTCACCTTAATACCTTTGGCTTTGGCGATTTCGCGAAGGGCTTCTTCTTCTTTTTTGTCTAACTTGTCTGGGAATTCGACTTGCACTTGGAAGTAAATATCTCCACGTCGGCTGCCACGCAACGAAGGAAGTCCTTCACCACTGAGCTTGACATTATCGCCCACTTTAATGCCGCGAGGAACTTCTACTGTTGCTTTACCAGTGACTGTCGGAACTTCGATTTCTGCTCCTAAAAGCATTTGCACGTAAGGCACATTTAAGACTGAAAATAAGTGTTCACCTTCACGCTCAAATTTTGGATGTTGTTTTACGCGAATTTCGACGAACAGATCTCCTGGAGGACCGCCCATGTAACCGCCCTCCCCTTCCGTGGCGACACGCAAGCGAGTTCCGGTGTCGACACCTGCTGGGATATTCAGACGGATTTTACGGTGCTCAGCCAAGCGACCTTTACCCTTACAAGGTTTGCACGGGTTTTTGATGATGGTGCCATTTCCTTGGCACGTGGGACATGTTGAAGCCATAGCAAAAAAGCCCTGCTGCCGCACGACTTGGCCTGAACCTCCGCAAGTACCGCAAGTGGTGGGTTGAGATCCTTTTTCTGCGCCACTGCCATTGCAAGTATCGCAGTTTTTTTCTGTATCAAATTCGATTTCTTTTTCAGAACCCGTAATGACATCTTTTAAGGTCACTTCGGTGACGTAGCGTAAATCAGATCCGCGGCGCGGCTCATTGCGACTGCGGCGTTGACGTTGTTGACCACCGCCACCAAACAAGTCCCCAAAGATATCACCAAAGTGAGAGAAGATGTCTTCCGCATCCGTGAACCCACCGCCACCTCGTCCACCATTAGCAAAAGCGGCATGCCCAAAGCGATCGTATTTTGCACGTTTATCTTGATCGCTTAAAACTTCATAAGCACCCGCGGCCTCTTTGAATTTCTCTTCGGCTTCTTTATCGCCCGGGTTTTTATCGGGATGAAACTGCATCGCAAGCTTACGGTAAGCTTTTTTAATAACATCGGGTTCAGCATCGCGAGCGACGCCAAGAATTTCGTAGTAATCTCTTTGAGCCATATTTTTACGCTTCGTCCTATAGGGTTCACCCAAAATATGGGAACAGCTAAGGATTCGTCAATGTCTCGAGTGAAAATTAAGGATTTAAAGTATGGACGCAACGCTTCTATTGTGAAGCTTTGTTGGATTGTTCCGCCTTTATGGCGTTTATTTTATCTCGCAAGCGATTTACAAACTGATCTTCTAGCTTTTGATCAACCATTTGCTGCAACAATTTTTCAGCCAAATCCAGATATCCGGCATCAGAATACAATCGACCGGCGAGGGAATAGACCCACGGAGGCGCGCCATTGTTTCCTGCTTTAATAAGCAATTCTGCCGCCCTGCTTTTATCTTTAGTTTCATAAAGGTGGTGATACGCAGCCCGGTATAGAATAGGCCAATCTGTCGGATAAGCCCTAACTCCCTTTTCAAGGAACTTTGTCGCCCCGTCAATATCTGAAATTATGATAGTCAGAGCAAGCCCTCCGACGGCATATGGCATGCGAAATCCAGGCGACAGGTCGGTAACCGCATCTAACATACGATACAACCAGGAATTATTTTTACAGACTCTTTTAGCAACTTCTTGCTCGCAGTAATCAAAGTCCTGGATAGCACGAATCCACAAACTATCAGCGATCACCTCTTTATAACCTACAGAGATATGTTGGATATATGCTGGTGGCGCAATCAGTCGACGCACCTCATTTGAACCGTTTACATTTATAAAAGAAGAGTAAACTAAAAGCGTAAACGCAAAAATCCCAAGCAATATGCCTGGGATTTTTTTTAGAACCTTTCTGCCAATAGAGACTTCAGATTCTAGCATTTTACTAGTTAATACCTGGAACTCGGTTTCTGAGATCTTTATTATTATCGATCGTCCATTCATCTGTCGTAGCTCCATAAATTAAAGCATGAGCGGCCACTGTGAATGAATTGAGCGCCAAAACTGCATTTGTTGGAGCAGGTGGAGGGTTGCCAGTAAGACCGTTAAGCACTGTGCAGCCGAAGGCCATATTTCCGTTGGCGCCACAATATGTACCAGTGGTCACAGCCGTTCCCGGAAGAGCCGTAGGTGGGTTATTAAAACCTTGAGCGGTCCCAGCGTTTGTTGTTGCCGAAAAACCCGCATTGTAGCGTAGCTTACCTTCTGGCGAATAGCCGATAGCGCCGAACATGCCATGATATGCAGAGTACTCCGCAAAGAAAGCCTTCTCGGAAGTATAAATCGAAGACAAGATTGTCTTCGCTTCAGACTGACGCGCTTTCGCGATGTATTTGTTAACTTGTGGTACCGCGATTGACGCGAGAACCCCGATGATGGCAACTACGACCATCAACTCAACGAGCGAGAAGCCCGACTGAGATTTACGATTTTTCGAGAACATTCCAAACCTCCAATGGTTTTATTTTGTGTACGTACATAAGTGTGTCAAATGTAGTTATTGATTACAAGAGGGGTCCGAAAAAGTCCTGTTCACTATCGTTTTCCAGGAGCGAAACGGACACCCGACCAAAAACTAGCTTTCTACTTATCGGCTAGACTTGCAAATTATGAATACGTACACAGCTTTATTACTAAGCTAAAATAAAAGCTGAAGACAATTTGAGTAAATGGGAATCTATAATGGCAAATAATGAGAATCACAACGACGGCAACTACCCGTTCTCCTCTCCCGAAGGCGAGGCCGGTGTCCAGATCGTCCCAAAATTAGACACGCCTAAAATGTATAAAGTGATTTTATTAAACGATGATTATACGCCTATGGATTTTGTCGTCCTTGTATTGCGTCGGTTTTTCACAAAAACAGAAGAGCAAGCGACAGAAATAATGTTAGATGTACATAAGAAGGGCGCAGGGATTGCGGGAGTCTACAGCCTGGAAATCGCGGAAATGAAGGTGATGCAAGTCAACCAGTTCGCGCAGTTGAATAAGTACCCGCTTAAAAGCACGCTGGAGGAGGAATCATGATGAGTCGTGAATTAGAGCGCAAGCTCGCCGAAGCCACGGAACTAGCCAAACGAAGTCAGCACGAGTTCGTCACGCTGGAACATATTCTTCTAGTGCTGACGGAATCCCCGATCATGGTTGAAATTCTTGAAGCTTGCGGAGTGAACGTCCAAAAACTTCGCGGCGATTTAAGGGATCACTTACGAGTGGGCATCCCGCTTATCACCGATGAACAACTGTCCTCTTACGGCGGCTTTGAGTCTTGGACGCCAGAATTTACTCTGGCATGCCATCGTTTGATTCAACGTGCGGCAATCCAAATGAAAAGCGCTGGACGCAATCAGATCAGCGAAGGCAGTCTGCTTGTTTCTTTATTTTATGAACAAGATTCGCACGCCACATTTGCGCTGGCTCGTCAGGGGCTGACACAGTTTGATATTATTAATTATATCTCTCACGGAATTACTAAAGACGGTAAAGACCACGAGATCCCACCGGCTTCCGGTCCGCGCGGCAACGGTGAAAACGAAGAGGCCTTTCAAGAAGGACGCTCCAACCCACTTGAAAGTTTTTGCGTTAACTTAAATGAAAAAGCAAAAAAGAAACAACTGGATCCACTGATTGGACGCGATGAAATTTTAGCGCGTGCCGTGCAAGTTCTGTCTCGCCGCACGAAAAACAATCCACTTTTAATTGGTGAACCTGGTGTTGGTAAAACAGCTATCGCTGAAGGTTTAGCTCAGAAAATCGTGGATGGCGAAGTGCCGGAAAAACTTAAAAACGCCGTGATCTATTCCTTGGATCTAGGGGGCTTGCTTGCGGGCACAAAATTCCGCGGGGATTTCGAAGGACGCCTTAAAGCGGTCGTCAAAGAAATCGGCAAACGTCCCGGAGCTATTCTATTTATTGATGAGATTCATACCATCGTGGGTGCCGGTGCTACCAGCGGTGGTTCCATGGATGCGTCTAATTTATTAAAGCCGGCTTTAGCAAACGGTGATATCAGCTGTATTGGTTCAACCACCCACAGTGAGTATCGCCAGTACTTTGAAAAAGATCGCGCTTTAAACAGACGCTTTCAACGTATCGACGTGAATGAACCTTCCACTCAAGACTGTATTGAGATCCTTAAAGGCTTGCGCAGCTCTTATGAAGAGTTCCATGAGGTTCACTACACGGATGAAGCAATTAAGGCCGCCGTAGAGCTTTCGCAAAAACATATCCAAGGCAAATTGCTTCCGGATAAAGCAATTGACGTGCTTGATGAAGCTGGTGCGCACTTCCGCCTCAAATACGAAGCGGCGGAAGAGATCACCATCGACACACGCGAAATCGAAGAAACCATTGCGAAGATGACGAATCTTCCGGTGGCGACGGTTTCGGCTAGCGAAAAACATCAGCTCAAAGATTTAGACAAAAAACTAAAAGCTTTGATTTTTGGACAAGACGAAGCCATCGATCGCTTGGTGGCGAATATCAAATTTTCGCGCAGTGGTTTGGGTCGTCCTAATAAACCGATCGGAAGTTTTTTATTCACCGGCCCTACGGGTGTCGGTAAAACAGAAGTGTGTCGCCAATTAGCGCAGCTGATGGGAGTTCACTTTGAACGCTTTGACATGAGTGAGTACATGGAAAAACATGCAGTCGCTCGTTTGGTCGGAGCGCCTCCGGGATATGTGGGGTATGAAGAAGGTGGATTGTTGACCGAAGCCGTGAACAAAAATCCTTATGGGGTGTTGTTGCTCGACGAAATTGAAAAAGCTCATCCGGATATCACGAATATCTTGCTGCAAGTGATGGACGCCGGTCGACTGACTGATGCTAACGGACGCGTGGCAGACTTTAAAAACGTGATCTTGGTGATGACTTCCAACGCCGGGGCGATGGAAACTTCGCGCGGCACGATCAGCATGATCGAAGACAGTCGCAGCTCATTGTCGATGGAAGCAATTAAGAAATCTTTCTCTCCCGAGTTTATCAATCGTTTGGACGCTGTGGTGTCCTTCCGCGATTTGGGTGACGATATGGTGATGAAGATCACGCAAAAATTCGTCGACGAATTGAAGATGATGCTTTTAGAGAAAAAAGTAGAACTGAATGCTTCTCAAGATGTAATTAAGTGGCTAATGAAAAAAGGCTATGACAAAGTTTACGGCGCACGTCCCTTGGCCCGCGCCGTAGATGAACATCTGAAAAAAGCTTTGGTGGACGAACTCCTTTTTGGACGCCTTGTCGATGGAGGACGCGTTAACGTGGAGATAGAGCGCGATATACCGAAGTTCCATTTTAGCACCACCTCAAGTCCTAAAATTCTTAAACAACCCGTCACGACATAGCGTGACGGCGTTGTATTGACATTCCTTTTTGAGTTATCATCTTCATTGTAAGCTACTCCGGCAACGCCGGAGTGCAGACCAAAGGAGTTGTCGAAATGGCATTTTTAAAACGAATTGGTTTATTTGTATTAACGAACGTGTTGGTGATGGTCACCATCGGTATCGTTTGGTCTTTGGTAAGCCACTTCCTCGGCTTAGCGGGCCTTAATTCTTACATCCCCTTCTTGATGGCCTTCTGTTTGGTGTGGGGTATGGGTGGCGCATTCATTTCACTTCTTATGTCGAAATGGGTGGCTAAAAAATTCCACGGCGTTCAAATTATTCAGCCGAACAATCAAAACCCTGAATTGCGTGCGCTTGTAAATAAAGTTCACGACTTTGCTCGCCGAGCAGGTCTGCCAAAAATGCCTGAAGTCGGTATTTATGAATCTATCGACATCAACGCGTTTGCGACCGGACCTTCAAAAAGTAATTCCCTGGTCGCGGTTTCAAGCGGACTTTTACAGCGCATGAATGAAAAGGAAATCGACGGCGTTTTGGCCCATGAAGTGGCCCATATCGCAAATGGTGACATGGTGACTATGACGTTGATCCAAGGTATCGTGAATGCGTTTGCGATGTTTTTCTCTCGTATTTTGGCAAACATCGTTGCGTCAAATGTCGATGAAAAATTCCGCGGCGTGGTCCACTTTGCCGTCGTGATCTTGGGCGATATCGCATTTACTTTGCTAGGCTCGATTGTTGTGAACTACTTCTCTCGTCGTCGCGAGTTCCGCGCGGACGCCGGTGGCGCTCGTTATGCGAGCCGTGAAAGCATGATCGCGGCCTTACAAAAGCTGCGCTCGGTTTACAGCTTGCCAATCCCACCGGAAGAAGGCGCGACCGCGACTTTGATGATTTCAAATCGCGATAAACAAGGCGCTTTAGCAAAATTATTCATGACGCATCCTCCATTAGAAGTGCGCATCGAAGCATTACAACGCTCACGTCTGTAATCTTCCCGACTTGTAAACTTCGTCGAATCGGCATAGCCTTTAGGGGCTATGCCACGTTTAGTACTTACCATCACTTTTCTTTCGATTTTAATGGGTTGTGCGACGACTTCGCACCATGACACGCGCATTGATAAGCGCCTGACTCCCCCTATTCCATTATTCCTTGCTAAATACAACAATGCCTCCGTGCAAGAGTTGCAAAAGATCGAAGTCGGCGGCGACCAGGAAGATCGCATCCGCTGGTGGAAGACTTATGTCGTTTCCATGAAACTGAAAGACACACAAAGTAAAACCGCCTGTGAAGGTTTTAAACAGCTTTCGATGGCCACCGATTTTCCCTTGCATGATCTTGCTTTATTACGCGCTTACGAATCGTGTTCGGATCGCAGCACGTTGGCGGAGCTGCCCTCTTCTGTGCCCCCCTGGTACCGCGATCTTTATGTCGACAGCAAACTGAAAGACGCGCAAAGCACCACGGACCAAAAAGATGATCTTGAGGCCTTGGTTGAAAAAGCACGTTTAGAAACGCAACGTAAAAACAAAGAAGATTTTTACATGCAGGCCCTCTTGATCGCGCAAAAAATGGGCGACAAAGAAAAAGTGCAGGAACTGCAAACGCAGCTTTATAAAAACTCTCCTCGCCTAAATCCCCTGCCGGCTTATAAAGACCTCAGCTCGGTGGCCTTTGACTATCGCTTTCATCGCGAATTTGAACAGGCCTTAAAAACCTATCGCAAAATCATGACTTCCAAAGAAGCGAGCGCCGAGGATCAGTTCCAGGCCTTAAAAAATATCCGTCAGACCTACAAAGTCGCGCAACAGCGCAACGACTATATCAATGCGACGGCGGATCTGGTGAATTGGACTAAGACTCAGTTCAATAAAAACAAAAAAGATCGCAAATCGCTCACCCGATATCACGACGCCCAAGTTCTTTTCGCCAAAACCCTGTGGACCGAAGATCAAACTTCACGCGCGGTTCAGGTTTTAAAAGACACTCACCGCCAATTACGGGGCGCTTATCCGATGGATGAAGTGTTTTTTATTTTGGGTCGCATCGATGAAGAAAAAGGAAATTACACCAAAGCTTTAGAATACTTTGAAGCCAGCTACGCTCAACCTGTCAGCTTCGCGGGATTGCGCGATAAGATCGCGTGGTTAAAATCTTGGAACTATTATAAGTTGCAAAAATGGGGTGAGGCTGAAAAAAGTCTCGCGCAAATGAAAGAGCAAGTGAAAGATCCGTCGGATAAAGCACGCGCTCGCTTCTGGACCGCCAGAACTTTAAAGGCTCTGAATCGCTCCGATGAAGCCACTAAAGAGCTTGAAGAGCTGATTCAAGAAGATCCTTTGGGATATTACGGTGTCATGGCCAACCGTGAACTGCAAAGAAACTTTACGCCGCTCAAAGTTCAAGGCAAAGAATTAGAAAGTTTAAGCCTGCTGGGAATCGCGGAACTAGATCCCCAAATGCGCTTGATCGCGGAATGGCTTATCGCGGTTCACGAAAAACCTTTTGCCGAAAAAGTTTTAAATATTGCCGTGGACGACCTTAAAAAACGCAATGTAACTTCTGAAGACACCTGGCTTGCGATGTTTTCAGGTTACGCGCGCACCGGCCTCTATTTACCACTGTTTTCTGCCTTAGGGGCGCTGGATTCAAAAGTAAAAGATAAACTTTTAAATGATCATCCGGACTTACTTTTCCCCAAACCATTCGGAGACATCATCAGTTCAGCCTCACAAAAAAGCGGAACCCCGCAAGAGTTTATTTATTCCATCATTCGTCAAGAATCTGCATTTAATCCCGAAGCCCGCAGCCCTGTGGATGCGTTCGGCTTGATGCAGCTGTTGCCAAGTGTGGCTAAGCAATTAGCAAAAAGAAACAATCTTGAATACAAAGAGGCGGCGGATTTATTTAAGCCTGAAATCAATATCCCGCTGGGTGCTTACGAATTAAAAGCTTTGATGAACAAATACGATGACCAATTTATTTTGGCGGTTTCAGGATACAACGCCAATGACTCAGCCATTCGTGGATGGATCAAAACTCGCTTCCGCGACGACCCCTTAGAGTTCATCGAAGAAGTTCCTTACGAGGAAACCCGAGCCTATATCAAGCTGACGATGAGAAATTATGTGTTCTATCGTCGACTTCTTGATCAGGACGAAAGCTTGAAATTCCCTGAAGAGCTCTTAAAGCTCACCAGAACCCGCCAGGTCTCGGGCCCCGTCTCGAATTGAAACACTCCTAGACTCGAGAGTTTATCTTAAGAAAGACCCCCGTTCACCGATAAGAAAGAGCGGAGGTCTTGATGTTTTCTCGCAAGTGGTGGCTCCTAGGAACTGTTGGTGTTTTAGTCTTCTTTGCAGGCCTAGGACTTTATATTTATTCCACTCAAGACCAGGGCCCTCACCGCTCCAGCTCTTCCAAAAAAGATTCCTTACGCCTTTTAGAAAACTCTTTCATCACATCTAAAACCGACAAAGTCGAAGATGAGCCCAGTGCTTTGTTTAACGATCCCGCGATCAATCAAGCTTGGGGTTTAAAAAAATCCGATGCGGCTCGCGCCTGGTCGGTGACCAAAGGCAGCCGCGATATTATCGTGGCCGTCATTGATACGGGCATTGATGTTAAGCATGAAGACTTAGCGAGCAATCTTTGGAAAAATCCTGGTGAATCAGGTGTTGATGCCAAAGGCCGCGACAAAGCCACCAACGGCATCGATGATGACGGCAATGGTTTTGTCGATGACGTGTACGGTTGGAACTTTGTTTCTAACAATAACAAACTGGACGACAATCACGGTCACGGGACTCATATCGCCGGGATCATCGGGGCGGAAGCGGGAAACGGCAAAGGTATTACCGGGATTGCCCCGGAAGTCAGCTTGATGATTTTAAAATACTATGATCCAAAAGTTCCGGGCACCGACAATTTAAAAAATACCATCGCTTCCATTAAGTATGCGGTGAAAATGGGCGCACACATCATCAACTATTCAGGTGGGGGCACCGAGTTTTCCCAAGAAGAGCATGATGCCGTGGCCGAAGCGCAGAAAAAAGGAATTCTTTTTGTCGCCGCTGCCGGCAATGAAAGATCTAATTCCGATCAGCATCACTACTACCCAGCCGATTATAAACTCTCAAATATTATTTCAGTCACTGCGATTGATCCATCAACCCAAGTTTTGGCATCGTCAAATTACGGCGTAGAAACGGTGGATATCGCAGCCCCTGGACAAAACATTCTTTCTTGCTTACCAGGAAATTCTTACGGTTATATGACCGGGACTTCACAAGCCACGGCGTTTGCAACGGGGGCCGCGGCCCTTGTGATGGCGCACAAGCAGTCCTTTAAAGCCGAAGATGTGAAAAAGTATATCTTAGCTACGGGCGATGCCCAGTCGCAATTGGCTTCAAAAACCAGAACGTCTCGTCAGTTGAATCTTTATAAAGCGCTGACCATTTTAGATTCAGGGATATCCGTGTCCGGGGTTTCTGTGGTGAATACGCAAAAGAAGTTCATCCTAGAAACGAAAAAAGGTGGCAAAGCCGCGACGGAGGGGGATCCTGCCGAAGAAGGCGTGGATACGTCTGCTCGCGAGATGACAGCCTTTGGTAAGTCTTTAATCAATGCCATCGGCAATGATTCCAAAAATCGCCCCACACGTTTAGGTACAAAACAAGGCAGCGGCGAACCTTAGTTCGCCCAGCTTAAGAATTTAGTCAAAAAAGTCAGACGCCTGGAAGCGCCCGCGGATCATCACGATCAGGCCGGCACTCATAATCGCAAAGGCCACGCCGACACCCACTAAATTGCGATGAGCCAGGTTGATCGTGCCTAAAATAATTAAAAGCGCGCTTAAACCAAACGGTCCCCAGTACATGTACTTTTGCCATTTTGGTTTCGCCGATGACTTTTCAGATGCTACGGTCTTTTGAGACAATCCCACCAACATCAGACTCTGAATCCGCGCTAGCATAATATCGCATTGTGGATCCCCGCCTTGCGCCGCTTTCAGTTCTTCGTATTTCAGGGTGGCAAAACGAAGCGCGTCCAATTGATGGCAAGCCATCAAGAACTCTTCATGCAGTTTTTCATTTTCAAAATTATGGACCAAGTTTTTCCATTTACGCACCAAGCTTGGTTGAGCTTTCAGGCTTGGATCTTGGGGCAAACCTTCCAAACGCTCAAAAAGAACGTGGCAAGAATAACACTCCTTGGCACGACGACCGTTCATGGCGCCGCACTTAGGACAGCTCTTCATTTCGTGTTGCTTTGCGGCATTTTCTTCTGTCACCGGCGCCACTTCTAACGAAGATTTCGCGGGAACGACAAAACAAAGAACATGGGCCGGATCTTGCGGTGGAAATTCAAAACTGAAACGAGAGTCACAAGAGATGCACTGAAAAAGAGGCATTTCAGAGTGAATTTCTCCACTATCTACTTCGTACAACTTCGTGCACGAAGGGCATCTAATTTTCAGTTTCTCAGATAAATTCACGGTGACTCACTCATTGTTTATGTTACTAATACCATGATGAAGAGAACGTTTCAATTTTTCAAGCAGAAAGCCCACGAATTTCGTTGGCCCCTGCTCTCTGGAATTTTAGTCGGCACCACCTACATTCCGTTTCCACCATGGGCTTTGGTGTTTTGCTATACACCGTTGTGGCTTTTTGCGATTGAAGAAAGCACGTCGGTAAAAAAATCTTTCTGGGGAGGTTGGGTTACTCAATTCGTTCTCACCTTGATTGGTTTTCATTGGATTGCTTACACCGCCCATGAATTCGGGCAGATCCCATGGATTGTTTCTGTTTTCGCGTTGCTACTTTTTTGTGCGTTCATGCACTTGTATATTCCGGTGGCCTTGGCCGCAGGAACTTGGCTGCGCTTGCGTTTCAAACTTTCTGCCGGTCCGACATTGGTTATTATCGCGATTTTACATTCGCTTCTAGAACGTGTTTGGCCCGTCATCTTTGATTGGCATTTAGGTTACACCTTGTTGTGGGCGAAGATCCCCATTTATCACCTTGCAGATCTGGTGGGTTTTTTGGGGCTTTCAGCCATCGTGCTGCTTTTCAACGCTTGGGTGGCTTACATTTGGTTGAAACAAAATTTTATTCGTAAAGCGCTGACACACCTAAGTCTTTTAACAATTTGTTTTTCGTTGTTAGTCGCGGCAGGTTTCTGGCACGGAAAAGGCTGGAACAAGTTTGATCGCGAAATCAATATCACCGCCGTTCAAGCCAATATCGGCAACTTAGAAAAAGTTTTCGCCGAACAAGGTCGCGGCTATCAACAGGTCATCACCAATAAGTTTATCAACCTGACCACGGAAGCTGCGCAAAAATTTCCGCAAACCGACGTTTTTGTTTGGCCGGAAACAGCCTTCCCCGATTATTTAGACCAACACTATCTCACTCATCGCAACCAACAGTTATTGATCAGTGGCATGGCCCCCTTAGGTAAACCCCTCATCACCGGAGCTTATTCTAAAGATCCCAACACAGATACGCGCATTGATCGCTCCAGCTACAACGCCATGTTTTTAGTTGATCAAAATGGCAACAACTTAGATGTGCCGTATCGCAAAACAGAGTTGTTGGCCTTTGGCGAGTACCTGCCTTTTTCAGAAGAGTTTCCAATTTTATTAAAGTGGATGCCCTTTATTTCTAACTTTGGCCGGGGTCAGGGACCACACACCATGACCCTCAACCACAAGGGAGAGGGAATAAAATGGGGACCCCAGATTTGTTACGAAGGTCTTTATCCCAATTTTTCTCGCGGCCTGGCAGAAAAAGGGACGGACATCATCGTGAATGTCACCAATGACTCGTGGTTTGGATATCCGTTTGAGCCACGCCAACATCTGTACATGACCTTCGCGCGCGCCATTGAAATTCGTCGCCCGCTGATGCGCTCAACCAATACTGGCATTACCACCGCTATTTTAGCCAATGGCGATGTATTACAACAATCCCCGATTCACACCGAGTGGACGGGCACTTTCAATGTTAAATATCTTAAAGACGCACCGACGACTTTTTTCGTTCGTGGAGGTCACCGTGACTGGATGGCTCTTATCGTCGTGCTGGTTCTGACAATTATTTTTGGAGCTTATAATGCAAGATCTCGTCGTTCTTGATTGGGTCGAAATTTTAGAGAAAATCAGTTCTCACGCGACAAGCGAAGCCGGTCGCAATCAAGTTTTGCAAATCAAACCTTTAAGTACACCCGACGAAGCTTACTTAAGTTTCAAAGAAATCTCGCAAGCGACGGAGGTCTTAAATCAAGGCGTGCGTCCCTACATGCAAAGCCTGGATTTATATTCAACCTGGATCACCCGTCTTAAAAAGAATGCCGTTCTAAAAACTTTAGAAATCAAAGACGTGCGCAGTTTTTGCCTTGAGGCCTTGGCTTTAAAAGAAGCTTTAAATTCGGTCAACAACGACTGGGCTCAACGTGTGGGTCAAAGCTTGATGAACGCTGAAGAGCCTGTTTCTGCCATCGACCAGATTCTGACCCCCGGTGGGGAAATTCGCTCGGACGCCAGTGAAACCTTGTATCGCCTTTATCGTGAAAAAGAACGTCTTGCGCGCGAAGTGCAAAACTCTTTAGACCGCTTGGTGCATGCGCATCAAATGGAAAACGTTTTGCAAGACAAGTACGTCACCACTCGCGATGGTCGCTGGGTGCTGCCGGTGCGCAGTGGGATGCAACATCATCTGCCCGGTGTGATTCATGGTTCATCCCAAACAAAACAAACTGTCTTCATTGAACCCGAAACCGTCATCCCCACCAACAATCGCCTGCGCCAAATTGAAGTGGAGATCGAAGACGAAATCGAGCGTCTGCTTACGGAGCTTTCTCGATATCTTTCTTCGCTCTCGCTAGAAATTGAATCCTCGCGCACTTTGCTTGAGGAAGCCGACGTGCGTTTTTCGCAAGCGCAGTTTGCCAATAAAATTGAAGCTCACCCTATTGAGTTTTCAAATGAAGGTTTTGAGCTGATTGAAGTTCGCCATCCCTTATTGCAACTTTCGGGTAAAAAGGTCATTTCCAATACGGTGCTTTTAGATCCGCGAAAAAGTATTTTGCTTCTTAGCGGGCCCAATGCCGGCGGTAAAACAGTTTTACTAAAATCCATAGGCCTTGCTTCGCAAATGGCGCGATGTGGACTTCCGATTTGCGCTAGTGAAACTTCAAAGATTCCGTTTTTCAAAGATCTTTTGATCGGCATCGGTGATGCCCAAAGCGTCGATGAAGAACTCAGCACCTTTGCCGCGCATTTAAAAATCTTAGGCCGTGCCGCCAAAATGAAGGGTCGTGATAATTTAATCCTGATTGACGAAATAGCGGGCTCTACAGATCCCGAAGAGGGGGCCGCTTTAGCGCGCGCCTTTATTGAAGCCTTCTCTAATAACGGAGTTTTCGCCGTTATTACTTCTCACTTAGGACCTTTAAAATCCGGCTGGGATGATGACAGCAAAGTCCTGAACGGCAGTTTAGAATACGACCCTAAAACGGGTCGCCCCACTTATCAGTTTATTGCGGGTATCCCGGGGGATTCACTAGCCATTCAAACGGCAAAGCGCGTGGGGGTGGATCCTGCGATCGTGCAACGGGCGATGGATGTCCTAGCTCCGGCCACGCGGGCGCGCTTAGAGGGCTTAGAGCAAATCGAGCAACTAAAAAGCGATATCTCGATTTTGCAAGAGCATCTTAAAAAAGAAACTCACAAAGCCGTTGAAACTAAAAAGAAATACGAAGGCCTTTTAGAGCAATTCAATAAAGACAAAGACGAATGGCTGCAAAGAACTTTGAAAAAAGCCGAACGCAAAGTTGAAGAAGCGATCGCACAGGCCAAGGTGACGGAGACCTTTAAGCGTCACAGCGCTTTACAAGATATCAAATACAAGCTGCCAGAAATCGTAAAAGCGAAACCCATCACGCAAGCCGGGGCTCCGGAAACAGCAGAAGAATTCGGTAAAAAGTTTCCTCCCGGCGCAAAGGTTTTTGTTCCTTCACTGAATCAAGACGGTATCGTGCAAAGTGCGCCGAATTCAAAAGGCGATCTGATGATCCTTTCGGGATCCATCCGTTTGCAACTGAATTGGCAAGACTTAAAACTTCCCGGGAAACCACAAAATCCGACCTCACAATTAGTGCGCCAGGGGTCGTCTATTTCGGTATCTTTAGCCGATGACGATCGCACCTTGGATTTGCGAGGTAAAACGGTGGACGATGCACTTTCTGATCTTGAGGTGGCTTTGGATAAAGCCGCGCATTCACGTGAAGATCGCATTAAAATTATTCACGGCCACGGCACGGAAGCTTTAAAGCGCGCTGTGCGTACCTACCTTTCGCGGTCTATTTACGTAAAAAAATGGAAAGCGGGTTCACCTGAATCCGGCGGCGACGGCATCACATGGGTTGAACTGGGAGAGGCTTAATCTGTGATTTCCGCGATGGAACTTTCTACCGCCAGCTGGCTCTTGGCAAAAACCTTGAGCCTTTCTTATTTCATCGCCTTTTTATCGCTTTTACCCCAGGTATTAGGATTATTTGGTCGCGAAGGCCTGCTATCGATTGATCACTTTTTAAATATCTTGGACAAAGAAATGCGCGCGGAAAGATTTTTCCATCTGCCCTCGGTGTTTTGGTTAGGTTCTTCGGATATGACCTTAAAAGCGGTGTGCTTTATTGGCATGACGGCCGCTTCGCTTTCTTTTTTGGGTTTTAGTCAAAGCATCATGCTCGCCATTTGTTTTGTCTGTTACCTTTCTTTTGTTAGCTGTGGCCAGGTATTTTTAAGCTATCAGTGGGACAGCCTGCTCTTAGAGTTTGGTTTTTTAGGTTTGTTCTTTGCTCCGTTAGAATGGGAGTGGCTGCCTTTAGGAACTCATCTGGTCCAACCGTTAATTTATTTTTTGGCTTTGTTTTTGTTATTCAAATTAATGTTTCTTTCTGGCGTGGCCAAGCTTGTCAGCAAAGACACTACTTGGCGCAATTTCACCGCTTTAAATTTTCATTATTGGACTCAACCCCTGCCGACACCTTTAGCTTATTTCGCCTCAAAGCTTCCCCCCGCGATTCAAAAAATCAGTGTCGCCATGATGTTTGTGATCGAACTGGTTTTTCCGTTTCTGATTTGGTATCCAGGCCCTTGGCAAACGGCGGCGGTGATCGGTTTTGTTGGCTTGCAGGTTTTAATCGCCGCGACCGGCAATTATGGTTTTTTTAATCTGATCACTTTGGGATTAAGTTTAAGCGTTCTCCCCGATAGCACGTGGGGATTTAAAATCGGCTGGGTTGAAAAAGAAATGATCGCATGGTGGGCGACATTAATACCGCTGATGGTCGTTGGGCCCTCTTCGGTATTTTGGATTTATAAAAGTCTTTTTGAAAAAAGCAAAGTCATGGATTTTCTTTTACCATGGATGAGAGCTCTTTATCCTTTTCGTATTTCAAATCCCTATGGCCTTTTTGCGATCATGACCCGCACGCGTCCGGAAATCGTCATGGAAGGCAGCGATGATGAAGTGAATTGGAAAGAATATCAGTTCAACCACAAAGTGACCTCACTTAAGAAAATGCCCACCGTCGTCGCCCCTCATCAGCCGCGCCTGGATTGGCAAATGTGGTTTGCCGCGCTTGAAACTTTCAACGACAACTTGTGGTTACAAAATCTCGTCACCCGCATATTTCAAAAATCACAAGATGTCCTAGCCCTGCTGGGTGAAAATCCTTTTCCCCAATCTCCCCCTAAATTTATTCGTTTTTTGCGTTACGAATACGAGTTCTCAAAATGGGACGAGCTTCGGGAAAACCGGCAATGGTGGAAACGAAAACTTGTGGGTCCCTATGGACCTTTGTTTGAGCGTGACGATTTTTCAGAGGAAGAAACTCCTTAAGCGCCTCTTAAGACGGGATCAGAAGGCACCGATAAATAAACTTGAGGTGTCTATGAAGATTTTCTCTTTTTCTCCTATCATCGGACTGACTTTTCTTGCGCTGGCGACCCAGGCGGCAGATAAACCTCAATGCAATTTAGCGGTGCTCAATCCCAAACCTCCTCAGGTAACTATTTATCCTGAATCAGGTCTGACCAACGGGGACGAAGTGCAGATTGAATTTAATCAGCCCACCCTGTCGGCAAACGGCAATGATAAAAAACGTTTTTTAAAAATCAAAGATGTCGATGGCAGCATCACGCTTATGAACGCTCTTTATCTGGTGCAAAACGATGAAACCTTGAATGTCGACCTGGAACCGGTTATTTATGCGGCCCTTAAAAAAAGACTGGCCTACTGGGAAGAGGATTTACGCAAGCAAAATAGCAAACCACCGATCACGCCGAATTCCGGGGTAGACCCGATCTTAGTGGAAACTTCGGTTGCCACCAACCGCATGCTTTTAAAAGACGGTAAAAAGGTTTTTAACGCTACCGAACGTAAAGCGATCTATACCGACGTTTTAGGTCCGATGACTGATTACGATCAAAATTTCAAATACGAATACCGTGAATTTATGGACGGTAAATATGTTTCTCAAGGAGCTAAAAGACTTGCGGATATTTTGCCCGCCGAATTTTATAACTCCGCAAGTTCGACCAAATATTATGGCGTCATCCAAGATAAAGCCAACGCCGGTAAAACCAATTGCGAGTACCTTCCGGTGACAGGACGTCTTCCTAAAGCGGGCGATGTAAGAACCATTCAACGTCCCGGCCAAGGCCAACGTTAGCACTTTGCGGCTCTGAAAACGGATTTTGACGTCATGATTTGAGACTGTCTTTTTTCGAGATTTTAACTTCTATCTAACCCCGCAAAAATCCACATCTTTTACCTCTGTTTCAGAGTGAAATATGGCCTCTTGATTGCACTAGTCTTAAGGCATCAGGGGGTTTTATGAAAAATTCAAAACAGCTTTCTAATACGATCCTTGTTCTTACAGTAGCCGCACTTCTTTCAGCGTGTGCCCCACGCGGCAGCGGTTCAACAGACCAAGCCAGCCGTATCCCTGACGCCACTAACACCACTTCCGGCACCAAGGGCTTAGCCCAATGCAACCAAGCTTCGGATAATGGTATTACCGCGAAACTTCGCGCTTATGTGGATCCAAGCACCAACAAGGTTCGCATGGACTATATGATTGTCCGCTTTACCGCTTTACCTTCAACATTCACTTCAGATACTTCTTATATTTCGATGTGGAGATGGTTGTCGAATGCTTCAGGCAACACGTATTTAGATTCCACACCATTGAACTTCCTAATTATTAATCCTAAAACGGGATTGGCGATCACAAACTGGAAAAGCACAATTCGTTGGGCTGACGTAAGAACAGCCGCGGCAAATTTAGGTTATTCGGATGCAACGACATTCTTTAATGCGATGAAAATCGTGGTGGATTTAAAAGACGTTAATGGGGACTATGATGTCCTAAGAGTTTCTAACTACGATATCGCCACCAATAAATCTGTGGGCCAAGTGGATGCTTTGTTACCGATCTTTTACGCCAACCCTGCAGATTACGCTAAAGAAGCTGACGGCTCCGCCCGCGCCTCTTCACTGTACAACTTGCACCCATTCAAAAGCTACGCAAACTCGGGGTACTCTTCATCTCAATTTGTATCAATGGCTGACAGCTACTGTTTCTAAAAAGTCAGCCTAATGGGCTGACTCTTGACTGACGTCTTCGGCTTGCAGGTTTTCTCCCTGACGATATCGATCTACTAAGGTTTTATCAATTGTCGGGAAAGAAAATAATAATGAATGCACATTGGAAGATTCATCTTCTTGCGTGACGGCGATATAAACCATATCTGATGAAACTTCATTATCAGGAAACTCTTTAATAAAGCTGACTAAGACATTTCCGTCTAAATCATTCTTGCGCCAAATCTCATCTGCATTTTCGATCGTCTCTTCACGAAGTTCGGCAAAGTCTTGGAATTTATCTTGGGTGATGTCTTTTTCCCCACGCAAGCGCACCATCGCGAGGTAAAGACCCATGGCTAATGGATCCCCCTCACCCAAGGCGTCACCTTCAACCGCACCGTCAGCGACTTCAGCAAAAGCTTGGTCGTAAACCAGTTCCCCGCGCTGATAGTTTTGCACCAAGCGCGTGTCTTTGGTTGGAAAATGAATAAAGACAAAGGTTGGATATTCTTCTTCGGAAGAAACATAGGCCGAAGCCACGTATTGAAAACCTTCCGCACCCTCGTCAAAGTTTTTGATGTAGTGATAAACCGGGAAATCCCCCATGGTTGTCTCATCCATCCACACTTCATCAGGTTCGTCTAAAGTGGCTTCCAGATAGTTTTCACGTTCGATTTGTTCTTCGTCGGTGAAATCTTCGGGGGCTCTTAATGAAGAATATTCTTGTTCTAGTTTGTCGATACCTTCACGGAAGTATCCAAAAAGATCTTCTTCGTTTTCAAAAATCAAACCGGCTGGTTCGTCCACCACAATATATTCTTTTTCCGAGTCTGGACCTTGGCCAGGAACAGTCTTGGTTTTTTTGGTGCGGGACTTCGATTTGGTAGGAGCTTTTGCCATCAGTTTGAATCCTTAAAGATTTTATTATCGAGATATTCCCTCTGTACAACAATAGAAAAAGACTTCACACGACGAGCCCCGTCATACTGTCATTTTTGGTCTTGCAAGAAAAAGCTTTTATCCTCACCATCAAATTATCAGGGAGGCGCCTTGGTCAATATTGAAGAAACAAGTCTGGAAAGAATGGAAGCCTTGCTATCTCATTCCGCCCTAGGTGTTCATGTTCTTTTTGACAATAAAGACATTGCCGGAGTTCTTAAAGAGGTCAAAGACGACAAAGACTTCTATAGCTTCGACAAGATGAAGAAGGTCCAGGACGTGATGACAGAACTCATCGCAAAAAAAACCTACTTCGAGAAAATGGCGTACTTGCAAGCTCTCGAACCTGACTCCTATCAAATGTTGGTCCGTGCGTACTTCCACATCGTGGAAAACACCGTGCGCGCCAACAACGAATTCCACTGATAAAACACTTCTAAACACGTCAACAAAAACGACCTTCTTTTTTTAGCAAGGTCGTCTAATACCTAGGCAGTTTTTCTAACATTGCCATTTAGTGATGTTTAAAAATCAGATTTCCTTTTTTTCCCCAATGCAATGCGTGACGGTGATGGTATTCTTTAGAAGTATCAAGCTTCCCACCGCAAAGCCGATAGGAAGAGTTGTGAAATATCGATTTTTCTTATCGGCTTTCTTTTTGCTCCTTCTGCCCCAAGCTTGCCTTGCGGAGTACCGAGTTTTCGTCATTAAAATTTATAAGCAAGACAATCCTCAGGACTTCCGTCTGGTTGAAAGCACGCTCGATCACGAACAATACCGCCTTTACAATCACGTCGCGTCGAATGAACAGGTGACCTATATCGACACTTGGCGCTGCTATGGGCGTACCGGAGATTTCCAACCCCACTGCTCCAATCCACGAGGCACCCCCAAAGGCCAGATTCCACCGCCAGAAGCCTCGACCCCTTAAGACCGACATCTCTTTTTGATACAATGGACACATGTCGTCCATTGACAATACTACGCGCAAAAATCAACAAGCCGAACTGAATGATATTCAGGCCGAGCACAATCGTAAAAAGCGTCAGCTCGTTAAAGAAAACGAAGCACAACTGTCAGATATCAAAGACTATTACGGTGAAAAAAAAGAGAGTTTGAACGAAGCCAATCAAGCAGCCATCAATCATATCCGCGGACGCCAACAAAAAGTGGCCGAAGAAGCCTCTGCCGAACGCACCCGTTTAAGCGAAAACTACAACGCTCGCACTCAAGCCCTGCAGAAAACCTATGATCAAAAATTAAATGAAACTCGCCAGAAGCGCCAAAAACAACTAGCCCGCGCGAAAACGGACGCTGAAACCCGCGTCCAAAAAATCGAGGGCGATGCGCAAGATCGCATTCAAAATGTGCGCGAGCGCAGCTCAACCGAATTGGCTCAGGCCAAAGACAAATACAATCACGACATAGCACAAATTAACGAATTCAGCGAAAAGCGTTTAGAACAACAACGCGGGCTTAATGAGCAAGCCCTGAAATCAGAAACTGAACACGGGAAACTGGTGCAAGATCGCCAGCGCGAACGCAATGAAAAAGAACTTACCAAAGTTAAATCTACCGGCGATCGCGAAATCGCTTTTGAAAAAGAGCAGCACGAAAAAAAGTTTGCCCGTATGAACGACGCCAATGCCAAACGTTACGATCAAACACAAAAGCAATGGGTCGCCAAAGAAGAAAACACCAACAAGATGTATTCTGAACGCTTGTTGCACAATAAAAAAGAAAACGAAGAGCAATTAAGTCTGCAAAATCGCCGATTCCAAAGTACTTACGAAAAAAACACCGAGGCCAACCGCGAAGCTTTCAGCATCCAAAAAGAAAATCTAACCAAAGAATTAGCGGAAACTCGTCGCGATTTCGCCAAAGCGGCCGCGAAGTATTCTGAAAAAGCCGATGATCCATTTTATAAAGTTGAAGACCGCGGCAGCTATTTAAGAGAAAATCCCGATTTTTATATCTTACGCGCCTTCGTCCCTGAGCATGAAAAAGACAATGTGAAGGTCGCCATTCAAAATGACAAAGCCACCGTCAGTGGTCAGCGCTCATTTAAAGACAAGATGGAAGATGCCAGCTCTGGAAAAACGGTGAGCAGCTCGAACTTCCAAACTTTCCGGGAAGAATTTCAATTTGAAAAACCCGTGATCACTGAAGGCATGACTCGTGAACGTCAAGGTGACTGGGTGGTTTATCATATTCCTAAGGGCATTCCCCGCTTTGATCGCAAGGCTTAATCTGCAAATGATAGTATCATATGATACTATCATGTTATGTATAAGCCTCCATTTAGCATCACCTCAAAGATCCTGACGACCATCGCGAATATTCAAGAAATAATCGGTGAGCTTAAGACTTATAGCCGCGTGAAACCTTCGGTGAAATTACGCAAACAGAATAAGATTAAAACCATTCATCACAGCCTAGCTATTGAAGGCAATTCGCTGACAGCCGAGCAAGTCACCGCCCTTTTAGAGAACAAGAGAATTCTTGGCCCCAAGGATCAAATCATGGAGGTGATCAATGCTCTGGAGCTTTATGACCGCTTCCAGGAGTTTGAGCCCCATAAAGAAAAAGATTTGTTGAAAGCGCACGGAATTCTTTTAAAGGGACTAAAAACTTCCGCAGGTAAATATCGCGCGGGAAATGTGGGCGTTTTTAAGGGAGCTAAAGTGAGTCATATTGCTCCCCCTGCAAAGCAAATCTACCAATTCGGAGCGCATTGCACACGCCTTGGAGTATTTTAAAGACGCATTCTTTACGCGGAAAGAGTATATGCAAATCCACAGAGATCTCTCGACCGCTAGTGCAAGTCGTGATTTAGCTCAAGCTATAAAAGATGGTAAATTGAGAAAGTTTGGCGATAAGGCCCAGGCGACTTATAAAAAAAATAAAGCGTAATTTTGCAATTACGCTTTCAACATGTAGCGCACTTCGCGCATCAAGAACGTCAAACGACCGCTTAGATCCGTAAGCATTTCAAGATTGTTGTGCAATTGCGCCAAAGCATCGAGCTCGTGAACAGGCGACTCAGACAGCTCATGATAAGATTTGTGCGTAACGGGAGACTCTGACGAATTCAAATAAGATTCAACGTTAGATACGGTTACGTTTTCTTCTTGTTTGATAATTCTCATGGTCATCTCCTTCAAAGCCGCTTCACATGTGCGAAGCGCAGAATTAAAAGTCTAGTGAGACTGACTTCAATCCCACAACTTAAATAAACTTACATAGAACTTTTACACGCCGATTCAGTATTCACAGCGCAGCGCTGTTTCATCCGTATTCGCTAACGACACGCGATCGTCTCCGCTTGCTAAATACGTTGCCATCACCGAACCACCGTTATCTTTGTGTTTTAACCCAAGAACATGCCCCATTTCGTGAAGCACCAAGGCTTCCACGTTCACGGGAGGCAGATTGGCGCGATCACTTTTCGCCGCCGCACTTAACGTCTGGCTGCGCCAATAGTAGCCAAAATCTGCGGCATTTAAACGAATGTCGGCTTCTTTAATAAGGTCACCAACCCAATAGACGCTGGTGCGCCCTTGTTCGGAAGTTCTATTGGCTTCCCAAGTTTTCATAAAATAGATGATGTTTTTACCGTCTTGATGAGGATTCACCGGACCGGTCACGCGAGGATAGGTAACAATATTAAATATCTTACGACCCACCGTGCGATCCCACGTCTCTGCCGCTGAAAGAATGGCTTGAACCATTGAGTCTGGCACATCGGCATGAAGATACATGGTGACTGGGACATCGCTTTTCCAAGAGATGCGTTCGCCATAAACGTTTTGTACGAAGCCGCAATCTTCTTGAGACTTAGGCGCACACGCTTGCAATGTCATAAATATTAGAACCAATGAGGTTCCAAGCCACTTTTTCAAGGTGACCTCCATGAACTTAACCTATTACAAGGAGGAGGCCACCACGACGACGTGCGCCTTAATTTCCTAAAGACCTGTTTTCACTTCATTTTTGCGCCCCTGCGCGCGTGAGCACGAATTGCCCCCGGAACGGGCAAAACAGTGTCTCGTAGACAGACAGTCCCCGCTGAGATCCATAAGTATCTAAAATCAGGGCACTTTAGGGTGTATACATCCCTAACACCCCCTCGCCGCAAACTGTGGTGTAATTGTGGCTCTGAACCACCTGGTCTCGCATTTGCTTTAGTGGACGTAAGGTCTCATTTTGAGACTGATTCGGGCTTCTCTCCCCTTCGGGACGACCCAGCAAGCCCTCACCCCCGCCCCACAGCCCGCCTTCCTGGTAGGGAGCTAAAAAAGCTCCTCTATCAGCTCGCGTCCTGATAAGACAAACCCATCAAGTTAAGGAGATGAATGATGCAATTGACTGTAATTCCTGGCGATGGAATTGGACAAGAAATTATGACCCAAGTTTTACGTGTACTTAAACACGTCAACGCCCCCTTTGAGTATGAAGAACATGCCGCTGGGGAATCCGCATTGATCACTCACCAAAGTTTATTGCCACAAACGACAGTTGATTCGATCAATAAAACCAAACTTGCGATCAAAGGCCCCACGACAACTCCGGTGGGCGGTGGTCATAAATCTATCAACGTGACCATGAGACAAAAATTCGATCTTTACGCCAACGTGCGCCCTGTACGCTCTTTGCCGGGAGTCCAATGCGTTTGTTCCGATGTGAACTTAACCATCGTGCGTGAAAACACCGAAGATCTTTACGCGGGTATTGAACGCATGGTCGATGACGACACAGCTGAAAGTATTAAACGCATCACGCGCAAAGGATCTGAGCGCATTGCTCGTTATGCTTATGAATTGGCACAAAAAACCGGACGATCTCAGGTCGCGATCGTGCATAAAGCGAATATCATGAAAATGTCAGACGGTTTGTTTTTGAAAGTCGCGCAAGAAGTCGGCGCTAAATACCCAAATATTGCCACTCGCGATGTGATCGTCGACAACGCTTGTATGCAATTAGTCACTCGTCCACAACAGTTTGACGTGATCGTCACTGAAAACTTGTATGGCGATATCCTAAGTGATCTTTGCGCGGGCCTTGTTGGCGGCTTAGGGGTTGTGCCAGGAGCAAATATCGGCGAAAAAGCGGCGATCTTTGAAGCGGTTCACGGATCAGCACCAGATATCGCGGGCCAAAACAAAGCCAACCCGACAGCCTTATTACAATCAGCCGTGATGATGCTTCAACACGTGAACGAACAAACCAAAGCCGATGCGATCATGAAAGCTTTGATTGCCGCGTTGTCTGATGTCAATGCCCGCACAGGTGACTTAGGCGGTAAAGGAACAACGGTTTCTTTCACGGATGCTATCATCCAAAAGTTAGGTTGATTGTTATATGAAAACGATGAGTGCTTCTGCCATTCAAACTCCGATTTTTCATGTCGGCGAAAGTTTGGCAGACTTCATCGTTTGCTATGTTGATAGCTCTTTGATCAAAGAGCGCATGGTCTTAGCCGTCACCACGAAAATCGTGAGCCTGGCGGAACACTGCCTTATCCCTAAAGGCAGCATCGATAAAAAAACACTCACCAAAAACGAGAGTGATATTTTCTTAGGTGAAATCGGTCACGGTGTCAGCCTGGCCATCAAGCACAGTCTGCTGATGCCGGGGGCGGGGGTGGATGAATCCAACTCTGAAAATGGCGATTTTATTGTTCATCCTAAAAACCCGATGAAATCAGCTTACGAACTTCGTGAAGCCTTAATGCATCGCTGGAATTTAAAAGAACTCGGAGTGATCTTCACGGATTCCCGCTCTAATCCTTTACGTTTAGGTGTCACGGGCGCGGCACTGGCTTGTGCCGGTTTTTCACCGGTCATAGACAAAGTGGGTGAAAAAGATCTTTTCGGAAGGCCTCTTAAAATCACCAAAGTCAATGTGGCAGACAGTTTAGCGGCGACAGCAGTTTTAATGATGGGCGAAGCGGCGGAAGCCTGCCCGTTGGTTGTTCTTCACAACACTCCGGCAGAGTTTACGGAAAGTTTTGAATTGTCTTCGTGGATGTTAAGCCCTGAACAGGATATGTATCAGCCCCTTTACCGGCACATGATTAATGCCGATAAAAAGTGATTACATCACCAAGGCTTCTTCTGATTTAAATTTTTTGGGGAATAATAAGATCACTTGCGTCCCCACACCTTCACGGGACCGAATCTGCAATTCTCCACCTAAAGCTTCAATCGTTTTTCGCGCTTCAAAAAGACCTAAGCCATGACGCTTTTCTTTTCCGTGCGATACACCCTCTTCGGCCACTTTCGGCAAAAGATCTTCAGGAATTCCACAACCATTATCCATGATTTGCAGTAAGTAGTGGTCGGCTCTTTCCATCAGCGTGACTTCAATAGAAGATTGATTTTCAGGGACAGCCTCCACCGCATTATCTAAAAGATGACTTAAAACCCTTTGCAATTGCACGGTGTCTAAATCAACCGGGACTTGAGCTGAACTTAAGTGATTGTGTAACGCCCATTGCGTGGAGGGGTTTGAAAACTTGTATTCTTTCAATAGCGGCTCAATGACGGTCACCAGGTCCGAAGTTTCGTCCGCGGGAGCTTGAACCAGGTCATTCACAATGCCACGAATGCGGCCGACAGCGACTTTTAAAAGCTCTTTTTTATCGGCGCCCATTTCGTGAGACAGATGAGTTAGGGTCGTTAAGGCCATCAGCGGGCCACGAATATCATCCGCGATTTGCGCACTGGCTTGAGCTAGCTCTTGTTGCAATTGAATTTCCGCGAGGCTCTTTTGTTCGGCCAAACGCAGATCAAAATCGCGTTTTAAGCCCAAACCAAGGGGGGCGAGCAATCTAGAAATCAACTGAATAGCTTTTAAGGTCCAATTATCCATACCCTTGTACAAAGCAAAGAACGGTCCGGGTAATACCCACCAAGACGTGTTTGGTTGTTGAGGGCTTAGACAGCTGCACATTCACGGCAGTCATGTCTCAAGATGAGGCGTCTTATGTGCCCTTAAGCAGTCCCTTGTCATCACACAGGGGCTTCTAACCGAAGCTCCTCCTCAAAGGCGGATTGTGCTAGATTCCCTTGATGGATTTGATTCGCGCCACCGATGAAGGACTTTACTGTGAACCCGGGGATTTTTATATCGATCCTTGGCGGCCTGTTGAACGTGCGGTCATCACTCACGCCCATTCCGATCATGCCCGTTACGGCAGTAAGATCTATTACGCCAACGAAAAATGCGTTCCGCTTTTAAATCTTCGCTTAGGTGAAGGCCTTAATATCCAAGCCAAAAAATACGGCGAAAAATTTAAAATCGGTGATGTAACGTTAAGCTTTCATCCTGCTGGCCATGTCCTCGGGTCTTCGCAAGTGCGCTTAGAATACAAAGGCCAAGTATGGGTGGCGTCAGGCGATTACAAACGAACCCCCGACCCTTCTTGTGATGCCTTTGAGGTCGTTCCTTGTGATGTGTTTATTTCCGAAGCTACTTTTGCTTTACCTATTTACCAATGGGACACCGGGGAAATCACGGGTGAGAAGATTTACGAATGGTGGCAGTCTGAACCCGAACGGCCCTCTTTGATTTTCTGTTACGCCCTAGGCAAAGCGCAAAGAATCTTAGCCGAACTTAAGCGTCTGACGGATCGTAAAATTTATTTGCACGGCTCGATGATTCATCTGACAGGTGTGTATCGTAAGCAGGGCATTGAAATGCTGCCCACCGCCCCTGTTATTGATCAAGCCAAGGATTATACTTTTAAAGGGGATCTGATTTTAGCGCCGCCTTCGGCCCATCGGTCCGCGTGGATGAAAAGATTTAAAGATCCACAAACCGCATTTGCGTCGGGCTGGATGCAAATCCGCGGGGCTCGCCGTCGTCGTGGCTATGAAAAAGGTTTTGTGCTTTCAGATCACGCCGATTGGAACGAGCTGAATCAAACCATCGAAGAGACCCAAGCCAAGACCGTATTTTTGACCCATGGCCGAACGGATGTTTTACAGAGATTCTTAGAGGAAAAAGGTAAAAAGGTTCGTTTATTTAAGACGGAATATGAAGACCAAGGAGAAGCGGAAGCATGAGAAAGTTTACGCATCTTTTTGAAGAACTCGATTCCACCACTTCGACCTTAGAAAAAGTGGATGCTTTAAAAAAGTATTTTTCTAAAGCTTCACCTGACGATGCGATGTGGGCCGTTTTAATTCTGACCGGAAAAATCAGTAAGCGCATTCTAACGTCCCGCGCCTTGGCCGTGATGTTTTTAAACTTTACGAAATACCCTGAATGGCTGTTTAGCGAATGTTACTCCCAGGTGGGCGACACCGCCGAAACCTTAAGCCTTTTAGCTAAATCATTACGCCTGTGCAGTGATAAACCCACGGTGCATGATCAGCAAACCTTGACGGAGTGGCTAGAGGTTCGCATCCCAGCACTTGCTAAAATCAAAGACGCCGAAAAGCAAGCAAGCACCTTAATGCAATGGTGGCAAAGCCTGACCATGGAAGAAGTTTTTATTTTAAATAAACTTATGACGGGGGCCTTGCGCGTGGGGGTCAGTGAAAAGTTAGTGGTGCGAGCGTTGGCCGAAGTTTTTAATATTCCCACCGACCAGGTGGCGCATCGGTTGACCGGGGATGTTTCACCCGGGGCTGATTCTTTTGCGCGTCTGATTCATCCTGAAGCACAAGAGGTGAACTTTAGCCAACCTTATCCATTTTGCTTAGCCCATCCATGGAATGAACGGGCCGAAAAGGAATGGAATGCCACAGAGTGGGCCGTGGAATGGAAGTTTGACGGCATTCGCGCGCAAGTGATTTGCCGTGAAGATAAAATATGGATTTGGTCACGTGGAGAAGAAAAAATCGCGGATACATTTCCCGATCTGGTTGAAAAATTAGCTCTGCTTCCCAATGGCAGTGTGATTGATGGGGAAATTTTAATCATCAAAGACAATCGCATCTTGCCTTTTCAGGATTTACAAACTCGTTTAGGTCGAAAGAAAGTTTCACCGGCGATGTTAAAAGAAAAACCCGTCGGTTTTATCGCCTATGACTGTCTTGAAATCGACGGTGAAGACATTCGCCAAAAAGGACTGCAAGAGCGTCGTATGGCCTTAAAGAAAATTTTAAGTCCTCTTCTCAGCTCACAAGTGCGAATTTCTGAAGTCTTGGATGTCAAAAACGTCGATGATCTTGAAAACTGGCGCGCGAAATCCCGCGAACATGATGCGGAAGGCCTGATGATCAAACGCTGGGAAAGTCCTTACAGTGTCGGACGGAAAACTGGCAACTGGTGGAAACACAAGGTCAATCCTTTGACGTTAGATGCCGTCTTAATTTACGCGCAAGCTGGCACAGGCCGCCGGGCCAACCTTTATACTGATTATACTTTTGCGTTGTGGAAAGATAATGGCGATAGCAAAGAACTTGTCCCCTTTGCGAAAGCCTATTCGGGCCTTGATCAGAAAGAAATCGATGAACTGGATAACTGGATTCGCCGGCACACCAAAGAAAAGTTCGGACCCGTGAGATCCTTAGAGCCCTTTCATGTTTTTGAAATCGGTTTTGAAGGTATTGGCCCTTCAAAGCGTCATAAATCTGGCATCGCCGTGCGCTTCCCAAGAATTTTACGTTGGCGCAAAGACAAAAAAGTGACGGATGCGGATTCTTTGCAAACAGCTTTTGAACTTTTAGACGCCAAGGCCCTGCCCGACACGGAAGTTTCGCCGTGAAGGAATTAAAGCCGATAAAAAAATTCTTTGAAAACCGTGGATGGGAGCCTTTTCCTTTTCAAGAAAAAGCCTGGAAAGCTTTTTTAAAAGGTGAATCCGGGTTATTGCACGTGCCAACGGGGTCTGGAAAAACTTATGCCGCGATCATGGGACCTTTTGCCAAGTTTATTGCTAAACCCAAAAAAGGCCTTAAAGCTCTTTATCTAACTCCCCTGCGCGCGCTTGCTCGCGACTTAGAAATCGCCATGCGCGAACCCATTGAACAAGAAGGCTGGCCCATCAAAATCGAGGCCCGCACGGGGGATACCCCGACATCCGTTAAGAAAAAACAACTGCAAAACCCGGCCGACATGCTTTTAACCACGCCCGAATCTTTGGCGGTGCTTATTTCCCAAAGTGACGCCGAAAATATCTTAAAAAATATCGAGGTCGTCATCTTAGATGAATGGCATGAACTTTTAGCCAGCAAGCGCGGCAGTCTTTGTGAATTAAGTCTTTCTTACTTGCGCTCGTTAAATCCCGAATTGCAAGTATGGGCGTTGTCAGCATCGATCGGCAACCTCGATGAGGCCGCAAAGGTGGCCGTCGGTCGCGCTAATACTCCCGTGATTATTTCTGGCGGCAGCGATCGCAATTTAGAAATCGAATGTCTTTTACCGGACAAAGTGGATCGCTTCCCTTGGGCGGGACATTTGGGTATGGCTTTAAAAGAAAAATTAGCTGAAATCTTAGATCCGCAAATTTCGACTTTGATTTTCACTAACACCCGTTCGCAAGCCGAACGCTGGTATGAAAGCCTTTTACAGATGCGACCTGAAATGGAAAATGAAATGGCTTTGCATCACAGTTCTTTAGAACGAACAGAACGCGAGGCCGTCGAAGAAGCCGTGAAAAACGGCAGCATCAAATGGGTCGTCTGCACATCGTCTTTAGATTTAGGTGTGGACTTTCAACCCGTCGAAAGGGTGATCCAAATTGGCAGCCCCAAAATGGTCGCACGCATGATGCAAAGAGCGGGACGATCTGCCCATCGCCCCGGCGGGCGCAGTCATTTGATTTTCCTTCCCACAAATTCGTGGGAAATCTTTGAACTTGAGGCCGTTAAAAAAGCTTTAAAAGAAAAACACGTCGAAGCGCGCCGTCCTTTGCATAAGCCCATTGATGTATTACTTCAGCATATGATGACGCTGGCTTGTGGTCCGGGCTTACGCATGGATGAATTAGAACTTTCCCTGCGCGACACCTTTTCATTTGCGGACATCACGCAAGAGCAACTGAGCTGGTGTCGCCGCTTTCTGACGGAAGGCGGTGAAACTTTAAAGGCCTATCCGCAATTTCGTAAGCTTGTCTATGATGAAGAGGACGGCCGCTATCACCCGGCCCATTCCCGTATCGCGACCCAACATCGTATGTCGATTGGAACTATTGTTTCGCGGGAATCGGTGCAAGTTTCTTACACCAATCGCACTCGCATTGGCTCGGTGGAAGAAAGTTTTATTTCGAAAATTAAAAAGGGCGATGTCTTTCAGTTTGCCGGCAGAAAATTAGAAATGGTGATGTTGCGAGACATGACAGCCTATGTGAAAAGCAGCAAGGCCCCCACCAACGTGGTGCCGTCATGGGATGGGGGAAGGTTCCCGATTTCAGAAACCTTAAGCGAAGCCTTGCGTTTGTCTTTAAACGAAAAGCATCCATCCATTGATCGCGTGCTGTCCCCGCTTTTAAAAGCACAAAAAGAGCTTTCATTTTTACCGGAACCTCAGGATCTTTTGATTGAAACTTTGTCTTCAAAACAAGCCGAGCATTTTTATGTGTATCCGTTCGCCGGAAGATCCGTGCACGAGGGTATTGCGCAATTGTGGGGCTTAAGATTTGGCAAAAAAGAGGCCGCGACATTTTCTTTTGCGGTCAATGACTATGGCTTAGAAATTCGCGCCCATTCTGGATACGACTTTAAAGCGCTTTTTTCTGACGACTTCTTTAATGCCGAAGGATTAGAAGAAGAGATCGGCGAATCTTTACAGATCGGACAATTGACTCAAAGACAATTTCGGTCGATTGCGCAGATTGCGGGACTGGTGTTTACGGGCTACCCCGGACAACCTAAAACCGGCAGACAGATGCAAGTCAGTGCTTCGCTGCTTTATGAGGTTTTTAAAAAGCACGAGCCTAATAATCTTTTAATCAAACAATCTTACTGGGAAGTTTTGCACGACTCCTTAGAAAGTGATCGTTTAACAAAAACTTTAAATCGCATGAAATCGGCACATCAACGCTGGGTCGTTTTGGAAAGCCCCTCCCCGCTGGCCTTTCCATTGTTAGTGGAAAGCATTGCGATCGGTCAGCTTTCAAATGAAAGCCTTGAGGCCAAAATTGCCCGACTTAAAAAAACGTGGGAAAAGAGCAAATGAAATTAGATCTTTTAGGTGAGTCCCTTTTGCTGCATTCAGAAAAGGCCCTGATTTGGGAACGATTGGGAATTTTGATTTTGTCCGATGTGCATTTAGGAAAAGCCGAAAGCTTTCAAGCCGCCGGCATCCCGCTTCCGTCCGGAGATCATCTGTTGGAATTTCAACGCTTAGAAAAATTAATTTACGGGAACAGCGTTCGGCAAGTTTATATTTTAGGAGACCTGATTCATCAAAAAAGCAGTTGGTCCGCAGAGCTTTTAAAAGACTTGCAGGCTTTTTTCAGAAAACATGAAGATATTCATTGGCATCTTATAATCGGCAATCATGAACGAGGGTCGGTGGAGTTTTTAAAAACTTTAAAAATCGATCTGCACGAAGAAGACTTAGAACAGGGTCCGTTTGTCTTTACTCACGGACACAAGCAACACAAAAGCTCCCTGTTTGAAATTCGCGGCCATATCCATCCCCGCATTCACTTACAACAAGGGCCTTTACGTTTGAATCTGCCGTGTTTTTGGTTAGAAAAAGAGCGCCTGACGCTCCCCTCGTTTGGCCTACTTACGGGGGGTTATAAAATAAAGCCCCAAAAAACGGATCGCATTTGGGGCGTGGGGGAAAACGAAGTTTTTGAAATACCCCGATAAATCCTAGTGCAGCGACTCGCGATGAATCTTATCGTGGATCTCAGTGATTTCGGCGACAGAAACATTGTAAGGTTTGCCGCAGATCTGGCAAGTCACGTCGGCGGGTTCGTTTTTAGCGATCATGTCTTTAAGTTCAGACTCTCCCAAAGTTTCCAGGGCGCGCACCACCCGATCTTTTGTGCATGGGCAATGATATTCAATGTTATGGTCATGAGGGATTTCTTCAAACTCAATCCCATCAAGAAACGGACGAACCAAATCAATCGGCTCAGCCCCATCCATCAACATCTTAGAAATATTTGGTTTTTTATCTTCATAGTTTTTTTGGATTTTTTCTACCAAAGTTTCTTCCACACCCGGCATGACTTCGATCAAAACGCCACCCGCCGCACGGACTTTCCCGTAGGTGTCTAGATAAACCCCTAAAGAAACTAGAGAGCGAATTTGATGGGATTGATGAAGATAATGAGCGATGTCCTCGCCGATTTCACCGCTGACGATTTCAACCGTTCCCTGAAAAGGTTGCTTTTGGAAAGGCTGGTGACGAGTGACATTCAGCAATCCAATGCCCACAGCTTCACGGAGACTAAGTCCGTTGTTGTAATTTTCTGGCTGATAATGAGGCGCCGGCGTGTAGCCCCGCACATGGCCTTCAAAAGAGGCTTCCGCATAGATACTGCGCAAAGGGCCGTTGCCACGGAACAAAATTCCCACCATTTGACCATCTTTAAGTTGTGATGCCATTAAAAGCGCACCCACCATACTTCGTCCGACAGCCACGGTCGCTAAAGGATAAGTGTCTTGCAGGCCTTGCATGTGCTGAACAACTCCCGTTGCATTTACGGCCGCGACTCTCAGCGTGAAATCCTTTGATACGAAACGATGAACCCGTTCTTTACTCATGACAAACTCCAACTGACTATGGAAAAATAACCTTCGAAAGTATTGGCAAAGTAACAAACCGCGTCCCTAATTTCAAGCAGAAGCGAGCCCTAAAACCATGAAACTCTATTTGTTTAGACATGCCCAAAAAGCGATGGATTTTTCCGGTGATCCTGATTTAACTGCGGAGGGCCACGCACAAGCTTCAAAACTTTTAGATAAGGTGATTAAAAACGAAATGGCCGTGCCAACAGAGCTTTGGGTTTCCCCCAAAAAACGCACGCAAAGTACTTTCCGCCCGCTTTCCAAACATTATGGCTTAGAGCTGCAAGGCCAAGAAGCGCTTTACGAACAACAAAGTGATGAAAACTTAGCTCAGTTTCGCATGCGCATCAACCGCCTGCTTGAAACTATGACCGACAAAAAATCGGATGCCGTTATTTATGCTTGCACCCATTATGATTGGGTGGTGGAAGCCATGGCCGTGATCCCGTCGGATAAAGACCTTCACACGTCGGAATTCAGTCATTGGGGGCCATGCCAATACATTCACTTTAATGTGACCGCCGAGGGACTTTTTGAGTTTGTCGAATTTAAAAGGATTTCTTTATGATTCAAAATATCTGGGCCGTGGGCCGCAACTATGCCGATCATGCTAAAGAATTGGGAAACGCCGTTCCCAAGGAACCTATGATCTTTTTAAAAGCTGGCAGCACCGCTACTTGGGGCCACACAATTCAAATGCCGTCATGGCAACCCCATATTCATCATGAAGTGGAGCTTGCTTTGCGCTTCGGCGCGGATTTAAAAATTGATTCTGCAGCCATCGCTTTAGATCTTACGGATCGCGATAAGCAAAACGAGCTTAAAAGCAAAGGCCATCCGTGGACGTTGGCAAAAAGTTTTAAGGGCTCTTGTCCGTTAGGGGATTTTTTTCCGGTGCAGAACCTGGAAGAACTCAAAAACCTGGAAATTTCCTTAAAAGTGAATGGAGAGCTTCGTCAGAAAGGTTTGACCTCGCAGATGATTTTTTCTTTAGAAATTTTGATCGATTTCGTTCTTAAGCACTTCCCCGTCCAACCCGGTGATTTATTATTAACCGGCACTCCTGCGGGAGTGGCCTCATTTAAATCCGGTGACATTCTGGAAGCCGAAATCAAAGGCAAAACCCATCACCGTTGGACCGCGGTTTGAAAACGCACCCTTTTTTTACGGCACGCCCATTGCAAAAGCTGGGCGAAATAAAAAAAGGAGTCATAATGAAACTATTTTTAGCATCTTTTCTATTTTTAAGCCCCGTTTTCGCCCAAGCAACAACGGTGGAGTGCTACTGCTATTACCTTGCGGGCAGACCCGCGTACTGGGAGTGGGTGGATATCATTCGCTTCGACGCGGACCGAAGCAATTACGAAGCTCGTGGCGAAAAGACCTGTAAACGTCGGGCGGATGCCGTCATTCTTGATAAAAATTGGAATGGCGAGGTGAAAGCGACCGGCTGCCGTTTCGTAAATTAAGCAACTGGAAAATTCATGAGGCCGGGCGTGTTCCCGGCTAAAGGCTGCCGTGCGTTATGGCGCGGCAAATCCTCTATTTTCCTCCTCTCAAAATCCCTTGAGTTTTTACTCACCCAGAGGGAATATGCGGCCCTCACGATTTTGAGGTATGTATGAACGACATTCAGTCGCAAATTATCGCGCGCGGTGAAGAAATTCTTAAACGCATGGAGAGCCAATCGAAGGCATCCATTTTTTCTAAAGACTTCTGGTACGGCTCCATCATGGAATGGAGTATGAAAAATGAAAAATTCAAAACCAATATGTTTCGTTTTGTCGACGTCTTGCCTTCGATTAATTCGGGCGATGAAGTTTCCCGTCACTTAAAAGAATACTTCGCTGAAGACGGTGGTTCCTTGCCACCGGTTTTTAACGTCGGCCTTGGTTTAGGATCTTTGGCTCCCGGTTTGATGGCGGGCGCGATTAAGAAAAACGTGATGGGGATGGCAAAAATGTTTATCACGGGTGAAAGCCCCGATGAAGCTTTGCCGGTATTAAAAAAAGCCCGCAAAAATAAAATGACTTTCACTGTGGACATCTTAGGCGAAGCGACATTGTCTGAAAAAGAAGCCCAAGATTATTCTAACAAATACATCGAGCTAGTGAACTGGCTCGCCAAAGACGCCCAAAGCTGGGATGAAATTCCTCAAATCGAACGCGATCACGAGGGTTCATTGCCGAAAGTGAACGTGTCGGTGAAAATGACGGCACTTTACTCGCAAATTAAAGACTTGGCGTGGGAAGAGTCTAAAAAAATCGTCAAAGACCGTCTGCGCCCGATTTTTAAATTGGGAATGGATAAAGGCGTTTTCGTCAATCTGGATATGGAACATTACGCTGTCAAACACATGACGGTCGAAGTTTTCACCGAGCTTATCAACGAGCCTGAATTTAAAAATTATAAATTCTTTGGTTTGGTGATTCAGGCTTACTTGCGCGACTCGTTTGATGACATCAAAAATTTGACAGAGTTTGCAAAAAAACGTGGCACACCATTTTGGATTCGACTTGTTAAAGGTGCCTACTGGGATTCGGAAACGATTGAGGCTGAACAACGTGGTTGGGCGATTCCGGTTTACACCAACAAAATGGAATCGGACGCCAATTATGAAACTTGTGCGAAGTACTTGTTAGAAAATATCAAGTTCATCCGCCCGGCGTTTGCGTCGCACAACGTGCGCACGCTGGCCGCTTGTATGGTGTACGCTGAAAAATTAAATATCCCCAAAGAGGCTTTGGAATTCCAAATGCTTTACGGCATGGCTGAACCGATTAAAAAGGCCATCGTGGATATGGGTTATCGTCTGCGTGAATATGCTCCGGTCGGTGAATTGATCCCCGGCATGGCGTACCTTGTTCGCCGTCTTTTAGAAAACACTTCGAACGAATCTTGGTTGCGCGGAAAATTTGCCGATGGCAAAACCACCGCAGAGCTTTTAAAAGATCCAGCACAGAACTTAGCCCACAGCAGTCCTGATCGTTATAAAAAAGCCCACCGCTTTTACAATGAGCCATTGTTAGATTTCGCCGTGCCTTCCGTGCGAGCGAATATGACAAAAGCATTGGCAGAGGTTAAGGCCACGTTCCCCATTCAAGTGCCATTGATGATCAACAATAAAGAAGTTCGCAGCGAAAAGATTTTTGATCGTGTGAATCCTTCAAACGAATCACAAGTGGTCGGCGAAATTCACATGGCAAATATCGATCAAGCAGAACAAGCCATGCAAGCCGCCCAAACGGCGTACAAAACCTGGAAAAATGTTTCGGCTGAGAAACGTGCAGAGCTTGTCGATAAGCTTGCCGATATTATGACTCGGGATCGTTACAAACTGATCGCGACGCAAGTTTTTGAAGTCGGCAAACCTTGGAATGAAGCGGATGGCGATATCGGTGAAGCCATCGACTTCTGCCGTTACTATGCTCGCCATATGCGCGAGTTGCAAAAGCCATTGCGTGCCGGGTTTACCCCGGGTGAAGTGTCTCAGTACATTTACAAATCGCGTGGGGTGACCGCGGTGATTGCTCCGTGGAACTTCCCGTTAGCGATTCTTGCCGGCATGGTGACCGCCGCCGCCGTGACGGGAAACACTGTCGTCATGAAACCTGCCGAACAATCTTCCGTGGTTGCTTGGGGTTTAATGAAAATGATCCAAGAGGCCGGATTCCCCGCAGGAGTCATCAACTTCTTACCGGGTTTTGGTGAGGAAGTGGGCGAATACATCGTGAATCACAAATTCACGACGACGATTGCGTTCACCGGATCAAAAGCGGTTGGTTTGCATATTCTGAATCGCGCGTCTTACGTGCAGCCGGGTCAATCCCATGTCAAACGGTGCATCATCGAAATGGGTGGCAAAAATGCGGTCATTATCGATAACGATGCCGATCTTGACGAAGCGGTGGACGGGGTTCTTTATTCAGCGTTTGGATTCAGTGGTCAAAAATGTTCAGCGGCCAGCCGCGTGATTGTTTTAGATGAAGTTTACGATCGTTTCGTCGACCGTTTGGTGGAAGCCGCAAAATCTATCGACATCTTACCAGCGGACAACCCTAAAGCTTACATGGGACCGGTGGTCGACAAAGAAGCTTATGACAGGATCTTAGGAATGATCGCGGATGCGGAAAAATCGCATAAGCTTCTTTTCAAAGCTTCCGTTCCAGCAGGAGGCTTCTTTGCTCCGCCGACTATTTTTGGTGATGTTCCAGGCGATTCAAAACTCGCACAACAAGAAGTCTTCGGACCGGTGGTGGCTGTGATCCGTGCGAAAAACTTGGATCAAGCTTTAGAAATTGCAAACTCGACAGAGTACGCTTTAACAGGCGGATTATTCTCTCGCAGTCCAGCGAACATCGCGCGTGTAAAAAATGAATTTGAAGTCGGCAACTTGTACGTGAATCGCGGTATCACCGGTGCGATGGTGGATCGTCATCCATTTGGTGGGTACAAAATGTCAGGTGTGGGTTCAAAAACCGGCGGGCCCGATTATTTGAAACAATATATGGAGCCAGTGGCTGTCACTGAAAATACTCTTCGTCGTGGTTTTGCGCCGCTTGAGGAGTAGTTTAAAAAATAGGTTCAGTTTTACAAGGCCGACAGCAATGTCGGCCTTTTTTTTTGCCTTACCACCGCATCGGTTTCGCACTGCAGAACCGATGCGGTTCTGCGCCGCGAAATTTCAGGGCTAAATTTCGTTCGATTTCCGGACAAACAAAACCTCAACCCGCGGTGCACTTCGCCCGCCCAGTTTTAAATGCAGCCTTCCTTCAGACAAATACATCACAATAAATTCTTGCTGTACAAACGGGGCTTGGATCAGCCCGATCACGTATTGATCTTTAAGATACACAATACCTTCGCTGCGCAAAGAGGGCGAAGATCGCAAGAACAACTCCCAATGATACGCACGCCCCTCTTGCCATGGTGTGATCGTGAGAATCCAGGGGTCTTCGTCACCACTTGCGCCAAACCAAGTTCCGCCAAAAGAGTTCACGTCAATGACCTGACGACCAATTTCTAGAGGCCAGGGAGTGATTGGATTATCCGGATCTCTTAGAACTTCAGAGTTTGCAAAACTGCCTAATGAATAAAATAAAAGTACTAATGCTGCTAGATGCTTCATACCGCGGCTTGCTCCTCATTTTTAAAATGCAGTCTATGCCTGTTATCAAAATAGTATCCATGGCGCGTTCTTAAAATATACTTTGGATTTTCGGGATCAGGCTCAATCATGGAACGCAATCGTTTGATGGTCACATAAACTAAATTGTCGTCGGATCCCGGCGCATAACTACGTCCCCATACCTGCGACAAAAGTTCACTCTTATCAAAAGACTTTTGGGGATTTCTTAAAAACAATAAAGCGAGGTCCAACAAAGTGTGCTGATTGCGAAAATCAATCAATCCTTTTTCTTTCTCTTGAATAACTCGTGCATGGGTGTCCACGATCAAATCAAATTCTGATACGGGCAGAACTTTATCCAAACGGAGTTTTTCTGCTTGAAGATAGTTGAATAAAGCTGGCTGCTTTTCGGCCAAAACACCTTTTTCAGCTAACGAAAGATACACGCGTACTTCGTTAAAATTCTTACGATCAAACTCAAGGGTTGCAAGTGAGACCAAAATAATCGGAATGTGCACATGAAATCCTTCGACCTTAGCAAACTCGTAGGCCCGCCAAGCAATTCTTGCTGCCACATCAAACTGCCCTAATTTTTTGTAGATATAACTTTTAAGAATCTCTAGCGAAATCTGGATGTCGGGACGAGGACGCGCATTCAGAATCGATTCTAATTTGCTTAAACCTTCCAGGGCTTTTTGGTATTGTCCCAGGTTTGCATCAATCCGTGCCGCGCCGAAAATGGCATAAGAAATGTCATCAAAATCTCCCTGAGCTAGGGCCGCTTCTAAAGCGATCTCAATATTTCCTTTCACCTTGGGCCACTGGCCTTGAATAGCAAACGATTGAGCTAAAAGATAATGCGCGCACGACTTCAGCGTATTATCGCAGCTTCGAGAGAAATCGCGCAGCTCATCCTGAATCGACTGCACCGCTGATTTTTCTAACAGTTCACCGTAGCAACCCAAGAGATATTTTTGAGCTTCTAACCAATCCCGACCTTGCGCCGAAGATTTCGCTTCTGAGGCATAACTGATGGCCTGCCTGAAATCAGCACCCAGATAGGATTTGCGAGCAATATTTAAAAGAAGTGTGACGGTTTCTTTCATCCCGAACGTTGTATTGTTTAGGTCAGGAATGGGTCAAGAATCTTAAATTGTCTGTCATGCGTTATTCGCGACTATATGCCCTTTAAAAAGGCATTTAATCCACTGATTCTCTGGGGATTTCACTTTTCGTAAGTTTTCTTAAATTTTTGGACACAAGGCATTGCGAGTGGCCGATGTTCCTACCCCCCACGGATCCGTCCGGATTCTAAGAACCAAGACGCCCATCGGACACCAAATCCAATTAAACGCATTTATGGGGGCTTTTGGCCTGGTCCCGGGGTTGCAACCTTGCCCTAGGGTTCGATTCACGAACACAAAACAACAAGGAGCAATCTATGAAATTAGGTCTGAATTCAATCGCCACACTTATCGCTGCCGGAGTTCTTTCTTCAACAGCTAACGCCAGCCCAGCTCAACTGTCGGCAGAGTTATCAAAGTTGGATCAAAAAGCAGCTTCGAGCATTCAGTTCATTTTAAACAACTCATCGATCAGCGAATCTCAAAAGGTCGCCCAAATTGGTGTCGTCATGAAAAAAGTGAACTTCGCTAAAGAGTTCCAAAAAATGCGCATGAAGGTTTCAGATGAGTCTGTGCAAAGAATCGGTCACGGCATGACTTGTGGTGATTATAACTTGTAATCATCTGTGAAGGCCAACCTAGAAATGGGTTGGCTTTTCTTCTTCAAACTTCCGGGAGGTAATATGAACACTAATATCAAGATCGTCACCGGATGCGGATACCACCCTTCCCACATGATGCCCGCGGACTCTACTGATTTTATGTCCATCCCTGCTGAAGCTCAATTTGTAGAACTAGGACTTGCTGAATTAGAGCGCCATAACAATATCGCCCTTTACCCCGGCTGTGAGCTCTCCTTGCACCTGGCGCGCTCACCCATCTGCGAAGATGAAGAATCTCAAAATAATTTCTGTGAATTCGTTCAAGAAAAAATCTCTCGAAACTCAAATAAAGTGTCATCTATCGGGGTTCATCTGACAGGAAATAGAAACCAAGGTCTGGGCAAGCTTGGATTTTCTTCTCACTTCAAAACTTCCGCCGTCAACGAAGACAATGCCATTCGTTTTATAAAAAAATTAAAAAACCAAACAGCTCTTCCGGTGTGGATAGAAAACGCCAATTTTTACAGTTCTTCGGCAGAAGAAGTCATTCAAAACTGGGAAAGTGCCCGTCGCATTTTAGACTCTGCAGAGGCAAAACTTATCTTTGACCTGACTCACAGCTATATCGAATGCCATAATTTAGGCCTTTCGCCTGAATTCATTTTTGCCCTCATCCCTTGGAAATGCGTCGTTGAAATTCATATCTCCGGATTCGTGGTGGGTGCCGACGGAGCTTTGCATGACGGTCACTCGCAACCCGTAAAGCCAGAAATTTGGCAGTGGTTGCAGTTTATTTTAGAGCATTTCGTGACTTCCTCAGAAGTCATCGTGAATATCGAACACACCGATCTTTCGTGGACTCGCAAGCCCGCCCAATATGCAGAAGAATTTGCATTATTGAAGAATTTCAAATTTTCACGAAAACAAACCTCGGTCTTCAGCCAAAAGCAGATTGACTACGCTATTTCAAATTTAAATCGCATCGTAAGTCTTCGACATCCAGAAATTCAAAACTTATTGTCCGCTTACGGCTATGAACAAAGAGATGTCTTAAGTGCTTGGATCCAAGAGTTTATGCAAGGAGATCTTCGTTTGGTATTTTCGAAAAATGAAGTATCCGCAGCTGAAGAAAAAGTCACTGTCACCTTGATGGACGGGTTCAACGAGTACATCAGAAAGAGTCTTGTATGAAAATCGGATTTAATATTACCGACCCCGTCAGCTATCGCGTTGCCAGCGATCTTGCTCATCAAGGCGCCATTGATTTCGTGGAAATTCTTTTGGATAATTTCACGCATTTAAATCCAGAACACATTGCTGAAAAGTTAGATGGCCTTGACGTGGGATTTCACATCATGAAGTCTGAATTTATTCATAAAGACACGTCGGATCTTAAAGAATACGCCGCGATCATAAAGGAGTTTTCATCTGTCTTAAATCCCCTTTATATTTCGGATCATTTAGCCCGTTTTAATATTCACACCCAAGTTTTGCCCATCACCGCCGAAATCAACTATGAAACAGAGTATTCTATGGTTGTCGCTAAAGTTCAGCAGTGGCAGGAAATGCTACAGACACGCGTTCTTTTAGAAAACTTCCCTTCGCGCACGGCGGGTGTATCTTGCCAGCAAGCCTCGTTTTTTGCAGACCTTATTTCTGAAACGGGCTGCGGTTTGCTTTTTGATTTGAGCAACGCCGTCGTCGCCGACCTTAATGGCGGCTCCCGCCTTAGCGATTGGTTGAGTTTAAAATCTTATTGCAGCCATTTCCATGTGGCGGGTTACCGCACCATGGGAAAAGAACAATCAGAGCGATGGATTATTGATAGTCATGACACGGGCATTTCCGTAGAAACAGCCGTGTTTACAAAGTCTTTCTTTCAAGATTTTTCAGGCAAATCCATAGTCATTGAACGCGACGCCAATCTTGAGATTGAAAGCATTGCCAAGGACATACAACTTATCCGCCAATCTGTGGGACCCTTATGAGCAATTTCAGCACTTATCTTTCTCCGTCTAAAGCACGCCTTTTACCTGTAAATTCTCGCGAAAGATCTATTGCGTCTCATTCTTTGCGTCAGGCTTGGCATTATATTTTTGATTACTGCCCTACCTTATTAGCGATGTATCCACCATCGGGTAAAGAGTTTTTGGATGTTTTCCTAGATAAAATTGAAGCCGCAAATATCAGCTTAAATTGGAAAGTATTTTTTATTATTTTAGATGACCATAAAAAAGCTGGCACCTTGACTGAAGACCTTTGCGCGGAACTGATGATGGCCGCGGCGATTCGTTGGACAATCTCTGATCTCACCAAAGCTCAATCCATCTTTATCGTCGAAAAAAACTTCGGACACTCTATCTTGGGTGAAAAAGCGGCTGGGATTGACGACGACAAAACCTTCAAAGTAATCTTACATGACAATATTGACAGTACTAACGACCTTTTCTTTTCGGTCAGCACGTCACGTCTGGCGGAAGACCACAGCAATTGGGAGGTTCTAAATTATGACTAAGCTTGATCCCAAAAGTCTTTTTCATTCGGTCTATCCTTTTTTTCTGACGTTTATCGTGGGGCGCCTTATCAATCAAACCGACCTGATTATGGCAAGCCAGATTTCTGCCAACGCGGCTGCCGCCTTTGCGATCCCAGTGCGCGTCAGTATCATCGACATGATTGTGGCTTTTTCTTTAGCGCCGGTGATTTCAGTGCTTGTGGCCGAAAAATCCTCGCCTCATGAGCGTATTGATGTCGTGCAAAAGTGCTTAACATTTACTTTTTATCTTTCCTTGGTGCTCACGGGTCTTGGACTGGGGCTTTATCCTCTTTTAGTAAAGTTCTTAGTCACTGACGGCGAGATCGCCCAGCTGGCTTCGTCCGCCGTAATCTGGTTGACACTCTCTATCCCCATGCGTCTTTGTTATTTTGCTATCTCTATGGCCATTCACGGGACCGGGAATGGTCGATTCCTGCCTATTGTCGGCGTCTTTAACTTGGCGCTCAATATCGTCCTTAATTACATCTTTATCTATCCCCTGGGTTTTGGATTTGCCGGAATATATATCGCGACCTTTATCACCAGCATCGTTTCATTGATGTATGCAGCCTGGGTGCTTTACCAAAAATCAGGAATTCCCCTAAAGCTCGTCCGTTTAGACACTTCTTGGTGCCTTCAGTTTTTTCAAAAACAGTTTGCGGAATTTTCCAGAGTCGCTTCGGACCGGGTGTTGTCATTGGTTGAAATCGCGATTGTGGCTTCTGCTCTTTCAGCGGCCCTGCTTTCTTTTAGTATTGGGGCAGAGTTTTTATTTTTGCTTTACACCCCTTTTGTCGCCTTGCTGCGAGGAGCCGCTATCGAGATCACGAAGTCTGGATTTAAGGACTTCCAGTCAAAATATGCCTCCATCAAGGCTTTGAGCAAAAAAGGCTTTATCGGTCTTGCTTTGCTCGCCCTCGTTTTAATCCCCTTTGGTCAGGTGATTGCAGAAAAAGGGTATAATATGCCAGCCAATTCTTTAGAGTGGTGGAAATATATTTATATTTTTGGCTGCCTGGCTCTGCCCTTTAAATGGGTGGACTCTTTTCAGCGCGCCAGCTTTCAAGCTGACAAACAAATGAGTGTTCTGGCTAAAACCGATATCGTCATTGATTGGTTTTTTTCTATCCCGGTTTTATTTTTGGGCATTTACCTCAATTCACCCCTGGTGGCATTTTCAATTTTCATTCTAGCTCCGGCCTTGAAGGTTGGCGTTCTTCATTTTAAATCGCTGCAGATTGCTAGTAATTCGACACAATCCGTTCTTGGACAAAAATTATGATTCGCAAGTTCTTAAGCCAAAACTTTTCCATCAGCCTTCGCTCACTAGGTCTTTTTAGAATTGGGATTGGCACGCTGTTACTGGTGGATCTGATTTCACGATTGATTTATGGCTATGATTTAATCTCTCCCCAAGGACTTATTCCGGTAGATCAGGCCTTACAAGCCCTCAAAGACAAGTCCATTTTGTCTTTGTATTTGATTTCGGCGCATGATTTTTATTTCTACTTTTTGATTGTACTCTCTTTCATTTCTTATACGTGTTATTTAGCTGGGTACCGAACACGATTTTTTGGCGTCTTGTCGCTGGCTCTTCTTTTTTCTATTCAAAATCGAAATCCTTTTGTTCTTCATGGTGGCGATATCTTATTAAGAATGTTCCTCTTGTTGTCTTTGTTTTTACCCATGCAATCTTATTCATGGTCTTCTGGCTGGAAGGCTGAAAATGGAAGATTTTTTTCTTTTGCGACCTTAGCCCTTTTTGTACAAATCGGATTGATGTATTTCTTTTCAGCTCTTTACAAATCCGGACCAGAATGGCTTGATGGCTCAGCCCTATTTTACGCCTTTCAAAACGACTGGATTTCAAATAGCCTCGGTCAAGGCCTCTCTCAATTTCCCACGCTCTTAAAGATCCTCACCTATGCCACGGTGGCTTTAGAATTTTTAGTTTTGCCTTTAATTTTTGTGGCTTTTAAATTACGCCCCCTACGTTGGGCCCTGTTTATCTCCCTTTTCCTTTTTCATCTGGGTATTTTCATCACGATGGATATAGGTACATTTCCTTTCGTCTGTATGTTGGGCAGTTTTCTATTTTATCCCGGAGCAAGCTCCAAAACCGTATCGGATTTCCATTTAGGATTTGCAAATGCTGCATCCGGTGTCATTTTAATCCTCGTCATCGTGTCTAATCTTCTTTTCTTTATTCAACCAGAAGGGTTTAAGCCCCTAAAATTGGCATTGCAGAATCTAGGCGTCTATCAAAAATGGAGCATGTTTTCGCCTTCACCGGCAAAATCTAATATTTCTTTTGAACTGATCACAAACCGACTCTATTATCCAGACGCGAAAAAAAACTATCCCAGTCATCACTGGCAAAAGTTTTTCATGCAAATCGCCCGTCCCCATAATTCGACGGTCTTAAATCTGTTTGGCACATATCTTTGCAAAAACACGAAACCCTCTGAGCTAAGAATTTTCTTGCACGAGACCTCTTTAACCCCATCGCGAAACGAAAAAACAATCCCACTTTACTCTGCGTCTTGCGAGGCCACCGATGCCATCTAAGAAATCCATGGGCAAATATTCGTTGATCACCGTGTTTCTTTTTTTAAGCCTTAACCGCATCGCCGGCGGCTACTTGCACTTAGCGGGCCTTTCACCTGAGGGGTTCAATTCACCTCTTTTTAGTCCCTTTGGCGTCATCGGCGCATTAGGATTGTCGCCACTGCCACGCGCCTATACCGGATTGGGGTTTTCAGACGGGATAGATATATATATTAAATCCGCCCACAACGATTATCTGATCGACCTTGATTTCAAAGCCATTGATCAACAAGCCCGTGGACACTTGTACAAATACGACGTCTATCTGCACAGTCTTTTTTGGCCGATCAAAGCCCCGGACATTGAGGCCCACGCGGGACAAATATTAAAGTACTTGGTTTGCCAAGATCAGGATTTTTTAACTGTCAATGGTATCGCGGACAAGCCGATGATGGCCCTGATTGCGCGAAAAAATGTCATAACTAAAAATACCGTATGGACCAAGGAGGTTTTGTGCGTAAATTAAAACTTCCCTCCACAGAATCTGAGCTGTTTAAAATTTTCCGGACGGCTTTCGGGGTCTTTCTTTTTTTTCATTTTTTCTTTTTATTTGGCAGTTTAGAGGTTTTATTTTCCGAAAAATTTTTAGCCCTTAAAGATGGCGGCGTTCTCAATATTTTCTCTTATGTCGACGCGGCTCCTTTTTTGGGCGTTCTTAATGCCGCGGCTTGCCTTAGCGCTATTTTTGTCTGTTTAGATATTCAGCGCCGCGGGGCCTGCCTTTTTTTGCTCTACGTGCATACGTGTTTTTTATTGAAAAATCCCATGATTCTAAATGTCAGCTATGACTATCTGGGCTGGTTGCTTTTGGCATTGGCTCTCATTCCACAGACGCTTCCTCAAGGAAAAGTGCCCTCATATATCTGGCTTGGCGGATGGCTGATATTTGGTTTAGGGTATACTCTCAACGGCATTTTAAAAGTTCAGTCGTCGCTGTGGTTCGACGGCACGGCTTTAAGTATTATCATTCCGCACGATCGACTGCTTGCAAACGAATTGGTGCGCGCCACTTTGATGTCGTTACCGAAGGGGATACTGAAGTCTTTAACTTGGCTCACAGTTTACGCGGAATTACTGTGTCTGCCGTTGATTCTTTTTAGAAAAACAAGAATCTTAATTTGGTTGGTAATTTTGGGGTTGCATCTCAACGCGCTGATCATATTTAAAATCAAAGACCTAAGCCTAATTATGATCTTTTTTAGCCTATTCCTAGGAATTAGCTTTTTCGCAAGAGGCACTGTTCCGTCAAAGACTTAACAACACAAGATTGTGCTTCAGCGTAAAGGATCGGCCAGGTAAAGGTTCAACCTTATGCAGGTAATCCACTTTCTTACCACCCCCTAAGGCACGCTCAAAATTCTTAAAGGTGGCTTGTAAGGTGCCGACATCTAAGTTGTTGGGGGCAATAAAATTCAACGTCTGTGTCTCAAGGCTGATCGATTTAATCTCTACCACCGTACCAGCTTCGACATATCCCACGAAGCCTTTATTCTTTTGCAACTCTGACGATTTAGCAAAGCCTTCAACACCGGCAAACAAAGCTAAAAACAAAAACGCAAAAAAGAGTTTTTTCATCGCTCCCCCTTTTGCTTTTTCGCATCAACTGGCTTGTCAGCTTTTTGCGGCAAGCGCGAAGTTTTAGGTGTCGTTACGGTTTCGCGCGGAGATTTTTGGAACAGCGTCGGATCATCAATGCCTTGCTCTACCGCGGCTGCTTCACCTTTGGCGATGATCAACTGATGAAGACGATAAAAGTATTCACACACTCTTTCATCTTTAAACAAAGCCAGTTGTTCTGATTCATTTTGCAGATTAAAAAAGTTGGCCGCGACCGGATTGTCGGCGATTTTATAACCGATCTCACAACCACGCTTGCCTTTCACGTACAAAATCCAAGGATGGTTATCACGGCACTCCCCCGCTTCAGAAGAATCCGCTAAAAAGCCAAAAACTCCGCCAATGGCCTTAGTGGCAATAAAATAAGTTCCACCCGCCACCGCCGCCCAAGCAATCTTAGACCCGGCCGTCTGGGCCCCCTGACGAACAATGGCCGGGGCAAACTTGCTGCTTGCCAGCTTGGCGGCAGCGGCCCCCGTGGCCCCCGCCGTTGACGCGAATGCCGTGGTGCTTTTTTCATGCACGCGATCACTCACGCAGAGATGATCCCCGCGGCTAAGACAGTCGATGATTCCGTAATGCTTTTTAAAATCGTTTAAGAAACTAACGCCGCAATAAGGCTTTTCGGCAGGCGTAACGGCCCTTGATGGTGAACTTAAGAGGATAGCTAAAACAATAACTAAGATCTTATCCATAAGCTTTAATGATCTCAGAAGTGGGGAAAAAGAAAAAGGGCTGATTTGCATCAGCCCTTCCTAAATTCTTAAAAATAGAGGTGAGAACATCATGCTCCCATGAACCATCCTTGGTATCACCCCTCCCGTAACAATGATTCCAACATAGGCAAAAAGAGATTGCAATAGGGCAATGACATATTTTTTAAGATTTTGAGAAAATAAATACTATCGGAAGGCCGCTCTGACAAAGTCCCCCCGGGCTCATTTTGACCTCCCCTAGATCTAGGGGGTGCAATCCACCAAAACCACTAGACTCTATCAACCTCAACGGCTTTTACTGAATCGTGTGTACCTTCAGCTTTAGGATCCCACTGCTCCGGGCCCGAGTTTTGTTGGCAAGTTTGATATCCGTGTTGAGCTTCTGCCCGTAAGACGGAATGATCTCTTTGATGCGACTTTGCCATGCGGGACTGGACATCTTGTCTTTAAAATTTTTCTCTAACACTGAAAGCATAATAGGGGCTGCGGTGGACGCCCCCGGTGACGCCCCTAAAAGGGCGGCCATACTACCATCCCCCGCACTCACCACCTCGGTGCCGAACTGCAGGATGCCGCCTTTTTCTTTATCTTTCTTTACGATTTGCACGCGCTGCCCGGCGTGTTCTAATGTCCAATCCGATTCTTTGGCCTGCGGAAAATAATCCTGCAAAGCCGCGACTCGATCCTTGTCACTTTGCACAAGCTGACCAATCAAATACCAGGTCAAATCCAGATTATCAAAACCGGCACGAATCATCGGCCACAAGTTGTCCGTGCTTAAAGCACGAGGCATATCCCACCAAGATCCATTTTTTAGATATTTTGTCGAAAACGTGGCATAGGGTCCAAAGAGCAATGCCTTTTTTCCGTTGATGATTCGCGTGTCGAGATGAGGGACCGACATCGGAGGTGCCCCAAAGTTGGCCTTGCCATAAACCTTGGCCTGGTGCTGATTGATAATCTCTTCATTCGTGGTGACAAGCCACTCGCCCCCCACCGGCACGCCTCCATAACCTTTGGCTTCTTCAATGCCGGATTTTTGCAACAAAGTGAGCGCCCGTCCGCCCGCGCCGATAAAAACAAACTTGGCTTTCACCGACCGAGTTTCTTCAGAGCCGAGGTCACGAATGACCACAATCCAAGAGCCATCATCTGCCCGCACCAGATCTTGGACTTCACTGCGATAATGAACGGCGACGCCAGGCTGTTGACCCAGGTGATTAATGAACTGCGTGGTTAAAGATCCGAAGTTCACATCCGTTCCCATGTCCATGTAGGTCGCGGCAATTTTTTGATTGGGATCACGCCCCTGCATCACCAGCGGAATCCATTTTTTTAATTGTTCATGATCTTCGGTGTAAAGCATGCCTTGAAACAAGGGCTCTTTGATCATCGCTTCGTGGCGTTTTTTTAGATATCGGACGTTGTCGTCCCCCCACACGAAACTCATGTGCGGAACATTGTTAATAAATGTTTTTGGATCGCCCAACACACCTTGAGAGACCTGATAGGCCCAGAATTGTTTTGAAATTTCAAATTGTTCATTGATCGCCACGGCCTTGACCGTTTCTATCGTGCCGTCTTCTTTTTCGGGAGTGTAATTCAATTCGCAAAAAGCCGAATGCCCTGTGCCTGCGTTATTCATAGCCGCAGAACTTTCAAGCCCGGCGCCATCTAAGCGCTCAAAAATTTCTATGGTCATCTGGGGTTCAAGTTCTTTAAGAAAGACTCCTAAAGTGGAGCTCATAATGCCGGCCCCGATAAGGACCGCATCGACTTCTTTTTCAGGAGGTGGAGGATTTTTGCCGCAGGCAAATAATGAAAGCGCAAGAACAAGGACTACAAGATTTTTCATCAAAGGACCTCTTTTTCTAAAGAGATCCTAAACATGAAGTGGGCGAGGCGAAAAGTCTATTGCTACAAACCCCACAAAAGACACATTTCTGGCGACTAAAAATCAGAGATTCTGTCGGCTAATTCCGGGAAATCAATGAAGGGATTGCGGTTGTGTTGCAATTCAAAGATCTTATTATTGCGGTCCATCTCTTCAGCGTCGACAGGATCTTCAACATTCCATTTACGCAAGATCTGCTCTTCATTTTTTCCGATGGTTAAATCGTACCGAACTGCGAAATAAAACAACGCGCGAGCCACGTTGCCTTTGTGGTTCTGAGGTGGTTCAAAAACTTCTTCAGATCCCCCGGTCCCCAGACCAAAACGCGGGCCTTTGCAATCGAGGTGCTGCTCGTCGGTGTCGACTTCGCCGAAAATATGGTTGCCGCGGATCATATTAATGTAGGGATCTGTCGGAAATAAGTGATGCAAATCCGATTTTTGCATTTCATCGGCAAAGCCACGGTTGAATTTGCTTTGTGGCCAAGTGTGCTCCACATTCACTGCGTTGCTCCCCCCGTTTTTTGAAGCCGGGCGAGTCATATCACAGTAAACATCGTCCACAACATAAGATCCATTAGAGATCTGGCGAACATAAAAGTCGCGAGTCACAAAGTTGCGGGCCGCTTTATAACCGACCACATTGTGGCGGTAACATTGGCCCTCTTTATTGCTGCATACATTCGAGATCAAATCACTCTTGCCTGCACGCGCGATATGAAAGCTATCAAAGATGGCTTTTAAATCTTGCTTCAGGGCGAGATCTGAAACACCGGCTTCTAAGTTTTGATAAAATTCATCGCCGTAGTAGGCGATTTGGTCATTGGCCTGAGCCAAGGCTCCGACAAAGATAAGGGAAAATACGTTTAATTTAATCACTGACTTAATGAGCTTCGTTAGCTTCATTCGGGTCCACCATATGGTTAGGGGGTGATTCACAGCCTCTGCCAAAGAGAGTCGCTTAAGCCCCCCGATGCCGTCAATGCGGGACCTTTAAGAGAAATATTTTACAATATGATGTTCTAACTGAAGAGGTTTTTTAAAACGGTACAAAGTCCCTAAGAAAACGCCTAAAACAGCACCCCCCAGGTGAGCCGCATAAGCCACCCCCGCCCCCAAGCCCTCGGGGGTCGCCCACAGGTTGGCAACGTCAGACACCAAAAACAAAGGAATCATTAACAAAGTCGGTAAATATATCGCGCCATAATAGCCCGGCATCGGCGACACCAGGTATAAAAACCGCACTCGCATTCTAGGCTCTGCCACGCAATAAAATGCCAGCAAAGCACTGATTGAAGCACTTGCCCCCACCATCGGCACCGTTCCGGAGGGGTCGAAAATCAGGAAGCCCAAGCCCCCCAGGAAGCCACCTAAGAGATATACCAATACCAGCCCGGCACTGCCCACCATGCTTTCCACGGCCATGCCCATCACAACTAAAAAGACCAAATTCGATAAAAGATGCATCCAGGTTGAATGCGAAAATTGATAGGTAACCCAAGACAGCGGCTTCATCTCCAGCGAACTCAGACCGAAACGATAAAGCAGCTGAGCCTTATATTTTTTGCGGAACTCCGTAAAGTGCTTCTTCCATCCCTCGATCTGGATGACATCTCCTTTAAAAGAAAACTTTTCGGCCGCCGCCACAAAGTTGGCATCGCGAAGAGCATAAGCCCCTAAGACGCCTAAATGTTCAGTGTCGCTAGAGTTCGTCTTTTGAACCCATGAAGGTCGGCGGGCTTGGTCTTTTCGAGGAAGACTGTCGTAATATTGATGATAAAGTCGGCCGGTTAAAACCAAACCGTCCGAATCTAAAAGGGCCGAAGAGGACACGTCTCCACCCGGATTGCCACTAAAGATCATCACAAAAAGCAAAACGTTCAATGCCGCCAAAGTTAATGTCAGCGGGAAGCGTTTTAACGACTGGATTTCTTCCGGATAAGGCAGAATCATGGAACCTCGTAGCGTTCTTTGAATTTCTCAAGCCACTCTTCGCGGTTTTCATTGGTACTTGCCGGACTACGACCGTTGTTGCGTTTGACTTCAAAACCCTCTTGAAGAGTCCAGACCGAACGCACAAAACGTTTTTCTAATGGATTTTTTAAAACGGCAATCTTTTGCAGGTTTTCAATCAGCTGTAAACTGCCCGTGATATTTTGGGCTGAAAACTTTTCTTCTGATTGTAAAAACTGTGCTGTCCACCAGCGAGCATCGTCTTTACTTAGGCTGTCTAAAGCCCCCTGTCCCGCCATAAAACGCGCCAAGATACAGACACCCGATTTACGGTCTTCACATACCTTCGTGAAGTACTTGTCTTGCTCATCACCTTCGGCTGCGGCGTACTTCGCCAAATACCCTAAGCCTTCGGCTTGCACGGGGTTTTCCCATAAGACGACATCGGCTTCTTTATTTAGACATTCAGGGGAAATTTCTTCTAACAAAAACAGCGTAAAGGCCGCATCCAATCGGGCGCTGCCTTTAAGATCAGAATCTTTCATCTCTTTGCAGTTTTCCACAAGCGATGTGCCCGAAGTCCCACGATAATGGCCCGCTAAAAGCTCTTTATAAGTTTGCAAAAAACCAATCGCGACAAAAAGCATCAGCAAAAGAAAGCTCATGCGCATCCATGAGCCAATAAATCGGGATTCAATCGGATGAGGTCCGTCATCGGCCCGACGTTTTAAGGTGATGACACCCGTATCAGAAGCTCTTTCATGAAAAGCGCGACGCAAAGGATGACTGGCGACTTCTAAAAACGGCAAGGCTAATAGTAAAAAGCCTGTGCACCATAAAAAAGATCTTAAAAAGCATTGATTCAAAGTCAAACGCCGCTGCGGATGCGGGTAAGAAACCACACGCAATTGCAAAAAAATTTGCCCCGGAGTGGCTTGCCAGAAAAACAAGAACGCCGCTTGCAGAACGACCACTAAGAAAAATACCAAACCCGTTAATAAGGCCGCCGCCACGAAAGCTTCTTGCGAAGACGAGCTTAGCAAAAAGAAAGTGCGCGTTTGTTTCAAGAAGCTTGCGATAAAAAGACTGACTACCGGTGAAAAGATCAGGAAATCTAAAATCAGCGCAATCAAGCGATCTGACACCGAAGCAATAGCAAAGTGATTAGAATCTTTTTGAATAGGTCGTGCTTCTGGAGCCGATAAATCTGGAAAAACCATAATGAATTTATCGGCGTTTAAAGGAGTTCTCTAAATGGAACTTGAGGTCGAGATATCACTCGACCTTATGTTTTATTCGGAAATATTGATAGAAGCCACTCGACCTTCATCGTCTAAAACAAAGTGCGCCGTCGCAACAATGCGTTTATCCGAATCAATCAAGTTATAAGTGTCTTGCGCATCAGCCTTAGGGCTGACCGTTGAATATTTTAAGCCAAAGGCATCCGCATACTTCGCTAAGAAGTCGGCTTTATCCCCGATTGCTAAAGGCTGCTCACCAGCTTGCGCGTCAATGAACTCTAAGCTTGAAATGCGACCTGAAGCCAATTTCATTCCGTATTTGCCTTCAAGGAAACCAAAGATCAATTCATCACGTAAAGTGGGCGCTTCAGCCAACTGACCACTCACTTTAGATTTAGAAAATTCTTTGGCTAAGTGCTGTTCCCATTTTACGTCCTTAGCGAAAGTCGCGGGCTCAAAGCTGGCCACGTTACGATTGCCGTCCGTCGTTAGCGAGGATGCTGGACTTTGGACCAACCATTGATTCAAGAAAACGGTCATCACTAAAACCGAGGCGATAGAAAGCATTAGAACGGCTTTCTGTTCTTGCACGCGGTTCTGCATTCTTTTGCGTGTTGACTGTTCTTTTGGAAATTCGATCACTTTTGCATCCCTCATAACTCTGACCCCTCGCTAAATATTTTCGGCTAATTTTATAGCCAACACAAGATGCTGATGCGAGGAGTGTGCCCACTGAAAACCGCTATAGGCCCGTTCGCCCTTGTATTTCGACCAAGAGATCTACACACGAACAAAAGCTGTTAGACGTTCTAAAGTGATCATCTCATTAAGAGACATCCGTTCACAAGACTAGTCTAGCGCCTTTTTAATCCACGTGTCCTGGCCCGCTTGTAACTCATCGAGGTCATAGTAAAGAACTTTATCTAGGTCAACACCATGACCTTCGATGCGGTGCTTTTGCGCACTGATGTAATAAGCTTCCGGAATAGAAATCTGCACACCCGGCCCCACTTCATCCAGCGGATACCAAACACCCACTAAAAGCTGCCCGCGACTGACGTTACCTAAGAGTTTGGCCTGACGGAATTCTTTTAAAGCCTGCCCCACCATTTCCGCCACCGAAGCTGATTTGCCGTCGACTAAGACGCGCAGCTCACCACGATAACAACTTTTTTGCGGGAAGGTTTTTAATAACACCTCATAGTGACTATTTAAAACTTCGATCTGTTTTTCATCGCGCAGATCATCGGGCATTTCTAAGGACGTCTTTTTTTCCGCCCGCGTCCTTACCAAACGACCGACTTCAGACGGCTTACAAATCATTGTGGATAAAAATCTTAAGCCCGCGACAAAGTTTCCGCCGCTGTTACCACGTAAATCCACGACGACCCGGCGGGCCCCGGCCATTTTTTCAGAAATTTCCTGCAGCTTTTCGTCCGAAAAAAAGCGTGCCTGAAAAGAGGGAATATGAATCACCACGTCTTTGTTAAAATTGCTGAAAGTGATTTGTTCAAAACGCTGAATGGTTTCAGTCTTAATTTTGATAGGAATCTTTTCTTGGTGGCGTTGAACGATATAAACCCCGGCGACGGACTGTGCTTCCCAGGGATTGGGCTGTTCGCCGTTGATGGTGGTGATCACATCTCCTTTTTTAAATCCGGCTTTTTCCGCCGGAGATTTGGGATGGATTTTAAAAACCACAAGTTCACTGTCGACAAAGTCGGTTTCTAGTCCTGTTTCCTTGCTTTCCCCGACCCAAATACTTTTTACGGCGGCGGAATCAAAGACTTCTAAGTGGGACACGTTTAATAGACCTAAAACATTATTGATATCTTTAATCACAAGCTTGCGTGGTGAATAAGGTGTCACCAAACGCTGGCGGCGCAGACAGATACGGTGCCATTTTTTTACCGGTTCATCTTCTAAAAAAATTTTTTGGGCGACAAGATTACAGACCGCCGGATACGGATTGACGAAGGCTTTTTCTACGCCAAAGAAATAAGCGCCGACGGCGCAACCAAAAAAGAAAAGTATCGCTAAGATTTTTTTCATCGCTTCCAAATACAAAGACCGAGGTTTTTAGTCTCGGTCTTTGAACTTAAAAAGTAAAGGAAGGGCTTAAGCAGCCACTTTTTTCTTACGAGCTGCCGAAGGATCGATATGGTATTGCTTCACTTTGCGGTACAAAGTGGCGCGACCGATACCTAAAGCTTTAGCGGCTTCAGTCAAGTTGCCTTTGTATTGGACGATTGCGTTTTCAATCGCGTGTGCTTCTAGCTCTTCCATTTTTTGGACGTTGCTAGAAGATGCTGTTGGCGTTGGGAATTGAATAACATTTCCCGAAACGTCAGAATTCAACGGACTTGATCCAGAGATCAAAGCCGGAACACCAGCAGTTAATTGTTGTCTGAAAAATGCATTATCCAAGCCTTCACGCCATTGGGCTGATGAATAAGCTTGAACTGTCACATCGTGATTCTCCCAGTACTTCTTTGTGTTTTCGATAGTTTCCTGGTTGTCGCTCACCACGATCATAACTGTACGTGACATTTTAGTCCTCCCCTTTTGAAACATTAGCAAATGCAATTTGACTCACTTTGTACCTATCGGCGTTTCATGGTGAGAATAAAGGGCTAGGTTCAATTATTTTTTGAGACAGTATAAACGTCTCGAATGACTGGACTTTTGCTCGGGGAATTTAGTAACTTGACTGTCTCACAATGAGATTGGACCCTTCTGGTATCGCATGAATCGCCTTATTTCACTGATGCTTCTGCTGGTGCCGCTAAGTGCCTTTTCTTCGTTTGAAGAAATTCAAAAGCCGTATTTACTGCGCCCCTTCTTAGAACTTCCGACCTATTCATTTTACTTGGGCGCTCCCGATATCAAAGGATATGCCTTTGTCCCGAACTATGCCACCCGCCTAGGTTTGACCGCCGGGTGGAAAGAAAACCAAATCACCTTGGCCTTTTCTTTACCCATCCCCAAAGAGGAAATCGATCGCCGTGGAAGGTCTGAACAACAAAGTCTTATTATCCACACGCACATCTTTGATTATGATATCGATATTTACTCCCAATATTATCGAGGCTTTTATGCTGGCAATCCGGTGACCGAGTTTTCTTTTAATAAATCAGAACGCTACACCCAATTTCCAGATGCCTCTGTCACCAATATGGGGGCAAACCTTTATATTGTTTTTGATGACACCCGTTACAGCCCGCGCGCGGCCTTTGATCAAACTAAAATCCCGTTGGTCGATGGCGGCAGTTGGTTTGTGATGCCCTTTTTAAATTATCTGGTTCTAGATATGGGCGATAAAATTATTTTAGGATCAGAAAGTGATGCCTTGCAAACCTTCCCCGACGTGAATCACCTGCATCTGGTCAGCTTAGGGAGCACGGTCGGTTATGGTCACACGTGGCTGATACCGGCTTATGCCGCGGCTTTTTCGGCGCAATCCTCATTAGGCCCCGCGATCCAAAGCCAAACTTTAGAAAATCCAGGAGTGGCGCCAGAAAAAACCTGGGGCTTTTCGGCGAAATGGGGATTAAAACTTTCCTTAGCGCACAACTCTCAAGATCAAATGGTCGGCGCCCGTATTTTTCTTGATACTTTATACTCTCGCCTGGGAACCCAAGACATCTATTCGACCCTTATGGCCGGCCAGGTGTTTTACGGCTATCGGTTTTAATCGCCCCTGCCGTCAGCAACGCTCACCTCAAAGGATTTGATTTTGGAACGTAATTAGCAATGCATGTTCCGGTCTGAGGTCAGGTCCATTAAAAGGCGGCTGTGTTTTCTTAGAAGCCAAATATTGTCCAACTTTGTAGAGAAATTGAATAGAAATATTTCATCGCGAGGTTCCCTTGAATAATTTGAAAAACTTAACCATAGCATTAGTTTTAGGATTGGCGCCATTATTCAGCGTTGCTAAAAGCGGTCAGGTGGAATCCTCGTGTGGCACTGTTCGGCTTGATCAATCGCTCATGCAAACGATTCCCTTACGGAATCAATTTGGCGGAACTTGCATGTACGAAACCGGGACACAGCTTTACGATGCGTGGAGATTTAGCCACGGCGAAACCGATCTACAGAAAACCTCGTCTAATTTGAATATATTTTTTGATATGGTATCGGCCTATAGGGAACGAGTTGTAAGTGAATCTTATGGTGAAATTGTTGGTGACTTCTCTGGTGCGCTTGACCACATCAAAACACCATATCTTTGCTCTGACCGTGCAGTAGATGAGGCGCTGAATGGTCGACCATTGGGAATTTTCGTAAAGGCACTTCATGACGCCGTTTTGCTTAATCGCGATTTTTGGTTGAAACATGCTGATTTGGACACTGAGAAAATACGCCAAATTCTTAATCAGTCGGGAGTTATGGAAAGTTTGGATAGATCTCTAAGGATGTTTCAGATCGAGCCTGCAAAAAAGCAAGCAATTTTAGAGAAGCTCGAGATCGCTTTTTCAAAAGGGCCCTATTTATTTAATCCCGATGAAAATGGTCCACAGGTGAGTGAAAGTAAATTTCTTCAACAGGAAATCGTTCCGATTTTATGTGGCCAAGATTTGATTTCGCCTGTGACATCCGTAATGAGTAATTTCATTCATTTTAATAGCTCTGAACCTAAAAAGAGAATCAGTCTATTGCACACAGTTGTAGACGCAAATCTTTGCGCAAAAAATCCCCAGCCTGTCGGACTCACATTCTGTAGTGGCATTTTGAGAGCCGGCGAAAGCGAGTGCGGTGACCATGCCATTACTATTGTTGGAAGACGTCAAACGAGTTCAAAAGTGGAATATCTTTTGAAAAATTCGTGGGGCAGTGAATGGTGTAAAACTGATCCGGAGCCTTCATTGAAGTATGAAGACAACTGCTTAGTTTGGGTTTCGGACAAATACCTTGCAGAAAAAAGCAAGAATCTTGGACTGGGTTGGTATAGCAAACCGCAAAATCTTTGCGGAAAGCTCGTCCGAAAAGATTTCGTTAATGGCACATTATATTATATCGAGGGCAAATCAAATCTGAGGACGCTTTTGGTGAAGGAATCGTTTTTAAAGATAGATCCGTCGTATGAAACCAGACGTGGTCAGCGAGTGTGCGTTGAAGGTTCCGTGTCACCCGGAACGGGTGGTTTCAACGTCACGGCATTACGGGACGATAAAAATCAAAAGAGTACCGAAGATGTTGTCGATATCGAGCAGGTTTTTCTTTTAAATTTAAAAAAATAATTTTAATTATAGGCTCGGTTCAGCGTGCCTAAATCCCTAGGTTGTGAAACCCACCCAATACAAAACTCACAAGGATACTTTGGCGGAAATCTTTCCACGAAATATCCCGAAGTGAAAATCATCAACTGCATCGCCGAACTTATTGAAAACCGTGCGAAGGGTTTTGAACAGCAAGGTCTTAGCATCTAAGCATAAAAAAGGCGGGCCTAATAATCTGGGCCCGCCTTTTTCGTTTTAATCTTTATTTTCAATCACTACTCAAGTAGTGATCTAAGCATCCACGCATTTTTTTCGTGCAATTGCATACGTTGAGTTAAAAGATCCGCACTGGCTTCGTCACCCGCTTTTTCAACGCGTGGGAAAAGCGCACGAGCTGTTTTTACGACAGCCTCTTGACCTTGAACCAATTGACGAATCATTTCTTTGGCTTCTGGAACACCTTCTGGTTCTTCGATAGAAGTTAGTTTCGCAAAAGCTTGGTAAGTGCCCGGAGCATTTGCTCCCAATGAACGGATGCGCTCTGCAATCACGTCAACGGCAAGCGCTAGCTCTGTGTATTGTTCTTCAAACATCAGATGCAGTGTGCGGAACATAGGTCCCGTGACATTCCAATGGAAGTTGTGAGTTTTAAGGTAAAGAGTGTAAGAATCTGCAAGAAGCTTGGATAAGCCTTCGGCGATTTTTACGCGATCAGATTCTGGAATACCGATATCGATGCGCGATTTATGGTCCATAACCATTTCAACTTTAGATGAATTTTTAGATGATTTTGCAGACTTTTCTTTTTTTGCTTTCATAACAACAACCCTTTCCTAGGTTTTTTAATTCCACATCAAGCACTCCGCCTGAGCCACCACCGGGACCTGTCCCCCCGCAGCCTTGGCCGAGGAGGACAATGTAAACCAAAAGAGAATGCCGCGTAAGGCTTGGGACGGAGTCCAAACGGATGGGTGTCAAAACTGTAACGCAACTCGCTGCCGCGTCCTGCAGCTTTGCGCGTTACGGAAATAAAAAAAGCCAGGCTTTTTAAACCTGGCTTTTTAAATTTACGGAATTTCTTTAGTCGCTTTCGCGATTTAACTATCTGCGACCTGATTTGATCTTAACTTGAAGTTTAGAGATCAAGTGAACGGCCATTTTTTCTTGGACACGGCACATTTTCAATTCGTCACGGCGGTAAGAACGTTGTGATGGAGTCAATGTTCCCGTTTCAAGTTCCATTTCGTAATCAAGTTTAGAAGAACGGATGCCTTCTAACTCTTTTGTTTGTTGCTTGAAAAGTTTTGTAACACCTGAAAGAGGAGCGACTTCGATCCACTCTTCTTTACCGCGGTACCAGCTGACCATACGCAAGAAGCGGGCCTTGTTTTTCGCCAAAGTAAATTTTGGGAAACCATTGTCTGGTAGCTCTAAAATATTCTCAATTTCATCAAGATTTGTATCGTCTTCTTCACCTTCTTGAAGAAGGGCGCCTGCCATATTGGCCAGGGCTTCTGTTTCCAGGTCATCGTCCATGTCTGCTTCAAAAGCAGACGTCTTTTTCATCTCTTTTTCGTCCAAGTCCAAATCAGAGTCGATATCTTCAACGTGCATATTGTTGCCCGGATTGATCAAAGCAAGCCTCCCCAAAAGTGCATCTTATCTTTAGTGATTCAAAGTGGAGCCAGTTATATCGCAGTTCTATGAATGACACAATATGTTAAATACTATGAAAAGAATTCCCGGGGGTGTTTGAGGAACCAAAATCCCCTCCTGTCAGAGGGGAAATGGATTTTTTAAAATAATAATTTGTTTCCCAAACGCGAGGCGCCATTCAGATAAAACAGTGTCGAAATTTCAATATTGTAAACCGACTAGTCCCAGCGCAGGTGTTTTACCGACTCCCCTGAGTCTCTTAACTCGCGAAGCGCATCAATCCCGATGGCAAGGTGCTGTTCTACATAATTAGCCGTGACCTTTTTATCGGACTCTTCCGTTTTGATCCCGTCTGGAGTCATGGGATTATCTGAAACCAACAACAAGGCCCCACGCGGAATTTCATTCACAAAGCCGGTCACAAAAATCGTGGCTGTTTCCATATCCACGGCCATCGCCCGAGTTTTAGCTAAGTAATCTTTAAAGGCCTCGTCATGCTCCCACACGCGGCGATTGGTGGTGTAAACCGTTCCCGTCCAATAATCGCACTGGTGCTTGGCGATTGTTGAAGACACCGCTTTCTGTAAGCGGAAAGAAGGCAGGGCCGGGATTTCTTTTGGCAGATATTCGTTACTTGTGCCTTCACCGCGAATGGCGGCGATAGGTAAAATGAAATCCCCCAATTGGTTTTTCTTTTTTAAACCCCCGCATTTTCCTAAGAATAAAACCGCCTTGGGATTGATGGCCGTTAACAAGTCCATGCAGGTCGCAGCTAAAGCACTGCCCATACCAAAATTTAAGATCGTGATGTTTTCAGCTGTGGCTGATTGCATGGGGCGATCGCCGCCCTTCACCGGCACATTCATGCGCTCTGCGAACATGCGGACATAGTTACCGAAATTCGTAAGCAGAATGTATTGCCCAAATTCCTCCATGGGAACCCCCGTGTAACGCGGCAACCAATTCTCTACAATTTCCTTTTTCGTTTTCATGTTTCATCCTCTAAACTCGACGTGAGCATTAAATGATTTAGGCTAACATGCTCTTGTTAAGAATGAAAGGGCGACTATTATGAGTTCTACACAAAACCACATCCTTATGGAAATCGAACCGCGCATGATCACCCTGGGTGCGGCCAATGGTCCCACCGTGCACCGCCTGATTCCCTACGCAAAAAAACGCATGGTAGGCCCCTTCACATTTTTCGATTACCTGCCTGCCACCGACTTTAACGAAAGCCAAGGTATGGATGTCAGACCTCATCCCCATATCGGGCTTTCGACTTTAAGTTATCTTTTAGAAGGACAAGTTTTGCATCATGATTCGTTGGGCAGCAAACAAATCCTTTCCCCCGGGGATGTGAATTGGATGACCGCCGGCAGTGGGATCTCGCACTCTGAAAGAGTCCCGGAACACTTGCGTGGCAAGCCTCACCGTTTAAACCTATTGCAATTCTGGATCGCCCTGCCAAAGGATCAAGAAGACCGCGAGCCGTCGTTTAAGCATCATCCGCAAAACACCATTCCGCGCTTTAAAGTGGGTGACGCAGATGTCGTTTTAGTGGCCGGAGAAGCCTTCGGGAAAAAGTCGCCCGTGGATGTGTATTCGAAACTTTTCTTTATGGATGTTCGCTTAAAACCCGGACAGACTTTCGAGTTTGATCCCGGCACCGATGAGCTGGCTTTTTACATCATCAAAGGCTCTTTAAAAATGGATGGCAAGACCATTCCACCCGATGACTTTGTGGTGCTAGAACCAGATTCAAAATTGAAAGTCGTCGCAGACGAAGAAACGCAGTTTATGGTCTTAGGGGGAACGGCTTTCCCTGAACCTCGTCATATGTTCTGGAATTATGTTTCTTCTTCGAAAGAAAAAATCGTCGCTGCCAATGACCGCTGGATCGCTCAAGATTTTCCGCAAGTTCCCGGAGAGCCCGATAATATTTATGCTCCGGAACTTAAAGTAAATCCGACTCCGATGTCGTAAGATTTCTCATAATCCGGGGATTGAATTCCCCGCGCCAAAAAAGGGCCTCTGTCAGTTATTAGACAGACTCACGGCCTTCTTCATCGCTTTAAAGGGTCTAGAGGGGGTCTCCGCTTTGCATTATTGCCCCTGAATGCAAAAGCTTAGGAGATATTATGAAAAATCAAACTTTATTAAGTTTATTTATAGGTCTGATGATGAGTGCTTCAGCCCAAGCCGGAACTTTGAATATCTTCTGTGACGTTCAAAACGACAAAACTTGTATTGAACGCTCTCTGGGAGCTTTACAAAAAATGGGTTGCCAAACCATCGATCGACAATCTAGCTGCGTGGCTGAAGAGCACGATCTAGATATCTGTACCATCGAAACCACCAACTGTTCTGAGCCCACTCCGGACCTCGTTATCACAACCACGTGCCGCGAAGGCAAAAAGATCAGCCTCAATAAATTCGACCGCGGTTTAACTTTGACTTGGTGGATGGGATTTCAATCTTACCAAAAAAGTATTTGCGTAAAGTAAACTGTTTTAGTTCGGAGGCTTCGTGAATAAAAATCTAATTTCTAGCGCCATGACTCTGGCGTTGGCCCTAGGTCTTTCCCCGGCCCTCGCTACGGCGGCTGAAAAACTAAATCCACGCCTTTATCTTGAGGTTCAAGATGAGCTTCCGCTTTTTGTTCCCGGAAAACTTGCCAGCGGCGCTCGCGTCCTTACTCCCTCCATGGAATTACCGGAAGAGTCGATCATCACTATTGATGTTCGTAATCTCAGCATCGTTTTAAACGCCAGCATCAACAGTCCGGGCAGTTTGAATTTTCCGTTCATAAATGATCTTTCTGAACAAACCCCACAACGTGGAAAATCATGGATGTGTGGGTTGCGGGTGGTGGATATCACCGATGAAGAACTGCGTGAAGATGCAGAAATGGATCGCCTCGATTTCTGTATGCCATTAGCAAGCTTGCAAGGCCTCAAAGCCATGAGTACGAATTCAGTCCTTGTGCAAGAGGCGTTTGAAACTTATCTGTCAAAACAAGATATCTCTAAAATTGATTCTTTAGCCCGAGAAATCAGTCACGTCGAAGAAGAACGTGAACGCAACGCTTTGTTATTTCCGATTGCGGATCTGCCAACGAAATTACAAAGCCCGCTAGCGAACTGTGGCCAAGGATGCCTTGTGGTCACCAGTAATTTCGGAATGCGCAAACATCCCGTTTTAAAAAAACGTCGCATGCACAAAGGAATTGATTTACGCGCCGCCATTGGCAGTCCCGTCGTTAGCGCGCTTCCCGGAAAAGTTTTAGCTAACCGTACCGAGTACGCTTCGAAGAAAGTCGGTAAAGGGAAAAAGAAACAAAGAAGTAAAGTGATCGCGGGCTATGGTCACTATGTGATCGTCGTGCATCCGGAAGCCAATATGGAAACCGTGTATGCTCATTTATCGGCGTTTAAATCGGAGGCTGGCGCCGAAGTGGCTCAAGGCCAACTGATTGCTCTTTCGGGTAATACCGGCATTGGCACTGCCGCCCACTTGCACTTTGAAACGCATGTGGCCGCTAAGGGTGGTTTTACGCCGATAGACCCGCGCAAATTCATCAGTGAACTTTTAGGGTCGGTGGCCGCTTTTTTCGAACATTTTGCTTTCAAGGTGTAATAAACCCGACTGGAGTCGACTCAATAAGTTCAAAAAAACAAGCGCTAGGGCTAGAATCCGGGCCTAGTGTATTTAAGACCTTGGAATTATTTGTTTTACTGCATGTGTATGAGGAACGTTTAGGTGGAAAACCCCGGCATAAAACCCCGGGGTATTTCTTTTTTATGGGCCGCATTATTTTCGTGTAACATCCCACGCAACACTTTAATGCGCTGTTAGTCCGGGGCCTTTGTGCTAAGACGTGGGCATGAAGAAAAACATTTTTATCCTCGTCCTGATCCCGCTATTTTCCGTGTTTGCTGGGGCCACACCTGCTCCGACCATTAAAGGCGCTGACGTCTTTTCCGGAAAAGTTTTAGAAGTCACTCCGAAAGAGCAAGGCACGGTGGTGGTATTTTTGTCTGCCGTGTGCCCGTGTTCAAACAGCCACGTTGAAGAGTTAAAAAATCTTTCTAAAGAATTCCCGCAGTTTTCATTTGTGGCCGTTCATTCCAACACCGATGAGGATGCAAAAACCACCCAAGAGTACTTTAAAAAAGTGGCGATATCGTTCCCGGTCATTCAGGACGGTGAAGCGAAAATCGCCGACGAATTTAAAGCGCTAAAGACTCCGCACGCGTTTGTTTTATCGCGTGACGGAAAAATGCTTTATCAAGGGGGCGTTTCTAGTAGCCGTGATATTACCAAGGCTGATCGCAAATTTTTACGCGAAGCTTTGACTGACTTAAAAGAAAATCGTTCGGTGCAAACTCCTGAAGGTCGTACCTTAGGCTGCACTATTTCCCGAGGAGAAAAAAATGTTTGGTAAAGTACTTACCGCAGTTCTATTAATTTCTTGCGTGGCTTGCGCTAAACCTCGTTGGGCTCAAACTCCGCTGGCGACACCTCCGGATGCGCAAAAACCCGAACCTGGTCAAACAGCGTCTTGCGAGTTGAAATTTAAATCCGGTCTTTGCTTAGACTGGGCTTGGGAAAAGCAACCCGTTGATTCTGAATTCGGATCTTTGGTTTTTAAAACATACACATTAGAAAACGGCGAAGCCATTCCCCAAGATCTTTCTGGGACTGCCGCTTTAGTTTTATGGATGCCAAGTATGGGGCACGGTTCTTCGCCAACGACCGTGACTCGTATTGATGCGGGTACTTACCGCGCAACTCGTGTTTACTTTGTTATGCCCGGCGCGTGGGATCTTCATTTCCAAAACAAAGATGGCGCTAAGGTGATCGATGAAGCTGTCGACTCTCTTATCCTGGAGTAGTCTTTTCCTCGTGGCTGTGGCTGCGCCTTCGCAAGGAGTGGCCGCCGCCTGCTGTGGGGGCGGATTTGCCGCCCCGGCCCTGATCGTGGGCGATGACAAGGCTCAATTCACAAGTTCCTTTGGATTTACCGATGTCGTGGTCGATAATGTCGATACCCAAGGCCAGTGGCGCGCGCGCGATGAACATCAAAAAGTTCAAACTTTGCGTGTCGAAGCCGCCACCCTGATTGCCGATCGCTGGCAAATGGGTTTGGCCCTACCCATAATTCAAAGAACCTATGCGGGGGAAAGCTCAAGTGGCGTGGGCGACGTCGCGACGACCCTGGGTTATGAATATCTGCCCGACTGGGATTATAATCCTTATCGCCCGAAAGGCTTGGGATATCTGCAAATCACTTTACCGACGGGAAAGTCTCGTGCGGAATCTGAAAACGGTATGGACAGTCGTGGTCAAGGTTTCTGGGCCGCGGGTGTGGGCACTTTGCTGACAAAATCTTGGTTGCGCTGGGATGGGTTTGTCAGTTTTGAAGCCCATCGCTCATTTGAAAAAGAATTTGAAAATTCCCACATGAAGGGGAAACTAAAACCCGGATACGGCAGCACCTTTGGGGGTGGCTGGGGTTACAACACAGCGGCGTGGCGCTTTGGGGGGTCGGTCTTATGGTCCTACGAAGACGCGGTGATGATTGAGCCGGCGGGATATTCCGATGGCAGTGTCGAGCGCTACGCCACCGCCAGTCTTTCTGCAAGCTATATCCCCAATGACGAATGGACCGGCACGATGACGTATGTCGATCAAACGGTTTTTGGCGAGCCCATTAACACAAGCCTGGGTCGCGGAGTGACGCTGCAAATGCAACGTCGCTGGGGTCGCTAAATTTATTGATGAGACTAATTCATCGGTGGTGGTACGGCGGGAAAAGTGATTTTCATGCTGCAACCACCATACTTGTTCCCACAAACTTCTAATTGCCCTGCATGCATCTTGACGAACTGCTGAACCAAGAACAATCCGATCCCGTAACCTTGATTGGCCGCCTGCACGGGACGATCTTGCGCCGCTAAAACAGTTTTTGCCACCTCGGGACTCATGCCGGGCCCTTGGTCACTGACGGTCAATTCAATATCATCGCCGTTTAAAAATCCATTTACTTCGATGATGCCGCGACTTGGAGAAAACCTAGCGGCATTAGAAAGCAGATTGCGCAAGATCGCGCTAAACATTTTTAAATCAACAAACGCAATCAAAGGCTCTTGCAAAAGGGACCCTTGGATTTTTATTTCTTTGGGAGCTAAAAAAGATGCAGACTGATTGATCACGTTTTGCGCTAATTCCTGCAAATCAAAAGGCTCTTTATGGCAGTTGTAAAACCCACCGCGCGAGCTTGTCCAAAGCAAAACGTTCTTTAAAAGATCCACTGAAGAGCGCGAGGTGTCGGCAATCAGATCCCAATGCTGAGGGTGGCGATGGTTGCTTAAGGTGACCAGGCCTGAAAGATTCCCCAAAAGATCATGCGACAACACGGACATCAATCTTTGGTTCATAAGCGTGTGTCGTTTTAATTCGGTCACTTCGGCAAAGCTGACCAGAATCATCTTTTCGCCAAAGAGCCCTTGAACATCAATGATCGCGGCATTGGTCTCAAAGTAGCGGGCGTCATTGGTCTTGGGATCAACAACTTCACAAAGATAAGAAGCACTCAGGCTTTCAAAAGAAGGCCACTCTCCCTCAAGGCCCCGAGGCACAATGGCTTCCATAGGGGATCCTGCACTGGAAACACTGATATCAAAAAGCTCTTCCGCGCGAGAGTTAAAAAGGCAGAGCTGATTGTCGCCGTTAAAAAGTAATACCGGCACAGGCAAAGATTCAAAAAGTTTATCGTTGGCCCGAGAAAAAGTACGCACCACTTGCTGTTTATGCAAAATCGAATAGATAAATAAAATCGAAGGAATCTGCGTGAGCGAAGGCAAACTCCAAAATCTTACGGGCGCATAAAAGAAAAATCCCAAGAGTTCTGGCACAACATACATGGAAATCGCGGCAATCAACAACCCCGCATAACGACGATGACTTGAGACCTGTCCACGCAAACCTCGCAAACACACCGCAATAGTTACAAACAAAACCATGTACGCGCAAAAGATATGCAGTTGAATGATGGGGCCTACTCGCCATTCAACGCCGGGGATTTCTAAAGCAACAAAGGGGCGGACGTCATAAACCAATAATGGATGCAAAGCCGGCGTAAAACAAGCGACCGTCACGACTAACGGGACAAACGCAAAAATTTGAAATCCTACATTTGCCGGGCGATCACTGGGTTTACGAAAAAGTTCTAAGCAGAAGTGAAGCCACAAGACCGGCAGAAGAGACAGCGGAATAAAACGCAACCGAACAAACATCTCGGCCGTTTCAAGCGATGGCGATAATAGCACCATCAAATTAAAAAACAGCCAGAGGCCCGAAACACTCATCAGTATCAAGAAAATTTTAACGGCTCTTTGGCGGCGATATTCAAGACTGGCCCCAACAAGAAACACAAAAGCCAAGATCCCTATCACGTAGAGCGTTTTTAAAACAAGATCTTGGAGAGAATAGAATTCCATCATGGAAGCTGCGGTTTAATGGACCCCCATGACGGAGTCAAAGAGAAATAGGAATAAAAATAGACTCACGTATGTTGAATCACACAGGCGATCTCTGGCTTAGGCCCTTAAATGACTGTGCAAAGACTCTAAAAACTGGGTGGATCCTAACGAAAGAATGGCATTTTTACGGCGTAACACCTTCAAACTGAATTGAAACTCCTCCCCCGGTAGTACGTCGACAAGCTCTTTATTTTTTAGCTCTGTGTGGACCAGAAACTCTGGCAAAATCGACACACCCAAACCTTGCATCACAAGTTCTTTATGCGCAGTCAGGTTATTACTAGAAATTTTAATCTTAACATCAGGATAACGGGCCTTCATTTTTTCAATCGTCGGAAAACGGCGTGTTCCGATATCATCAATTTCCCGCGAACCTATAAAACTACTGAGGACGCTAAGATCTTTTTTGAGGTCTTTTCGCACCACCAATCGAAACGGCAGCGCGATTTTTTTTTCAATCACCAGCTTATCTGAAATGTCAGGAATGTGAAAAAAGAGCCCGAGCTCGATATCCCCCTCTTCCATTTTTTTCATGAGCATCGACGCGGGGCCTGAAAAAATATTGGGATAGAGCTTAGGTCTTTGTGCAAGAAATGTGGAAAGAATCCCCGGCAGCAAGTGGCTAGAAATGGCCTCAGCAGCGGCGATCATCAAGGGTCCTTTGGCTTCGCCACTGATTTTACCTAGAGACATCTGAAGGCCTTCGACTTCACCAAAAATTCTTTTACAAGATTCAAAGACTTCTTGGCCTTTTTCCGTCAGACGCACATTACGACCCAAGCGTTCAAAAAGCTTAAAGCCAAAGTAATCTTCTAGCTGCGCCACCATACGGCTGATAGCGGGCTGCTGAATGCGCAGCTTTTCGGAAGCGCGAAGATAACCACCCTCTTTAGCGACTGTATAAAAGTATTCTAAGTGCAGAAGATTCATTCATACCTATTTAGCATGAATCAATAAAAAATCATAACTTTTAATAAAACCGGCGAGCGCCGAAGGCACAAGTAAGAAAACGCGAGAGCCACAAGGCTGACCATTTTCCCTTTCCCAAAAGCAAGTTCCGCAGCAGCTGCACGCAAAGCGTGCGCGTCCGCGAGGAGGTGTCCGAAGATTTTGGGAAAGGGAAAATGGTGCAGTCGGCAGGACTCGAACCTGCAACCCTTTGGTTCGAAGCCAAATATTCTATCCGTTGAACTACGACTGCACAAAAGGAAGACCCAGACTATCCTAACTTGGCTAAAAATCAACTTCCTTGAAAGATTAATCCTTCACAACCAGGTGGTTTTTAAGCTCGTTTTTAGCTTCGGACGTAATGGGAAAGTGCGTCTTAAGATGTTTGCCGCAGTTTTCGATGGCTTGAACGAAACCGTCCCCCCATTCGCCCTTGCGAAGGCGCTCCCGGAAGGGGTGCAAAACTTCGTTCCACGTTTCTGGTGGCAGTTTTTTGGAAATACCTTCATCCGCTAAAATGACGGCTTTTTTCTCCATGACCGAAACAAAGATTAAAACCCCGGTGCCTTCTTGAGTGCGATGAACGGTGTTTTTATGGAATTCAAGTTCCGCCCGTTGGTGCACTTGGAAAAGCTCATCTTTTTCTGAAACCAAAAGTTTTTGAATCCATTTGCTCGATGAAAGTGCCAACGAGATCAAATAAAAAACAACAACCAGCGCGGGCCATAAGTAAACCCACGGGGTCACCCACAACCAATCACTAAATGGGAACTCGGCCACCAAAACAATCAGAGTTAAAAGCAAAGTCAGCACCAAAGGCACATGCCCTACGGCCGAGGATCGGCGCACGATCACGGGAACAATTTCACCGCGGGTGTCTTCTTCCACGCGAGAAATAGTGTCTTCAATTTTTTTGAAATCTTCTTCGGAAAGATATTTCTGAATCCACGACATATTATTCCCTACCAACTTCCTGAGGCACCGCCGCCACTAAAGCCGCCGCCTCCTCCGGACCATCCGCCACCGCTGCTGCCACCGCCGCCGGACCAACCACCACCACCGTAGTAACCGCCGCCTCCCCAGCCTCCGCCGCGGAAACGTCTGCCACCCCCGCCGCCGAAGCGACTTAAGACAGAGATGATGATCAAAAGAAGAACGATCACACCGATCGGAATTTTACCGCCGCTTTCTTCAGGGGCGATGTTCTCATCGGCGAATTCTTTATCGGCATAGCGCAGGATTTCGTGCGTGCCTAAGACAATGCCATCGGAAAAACGTTTGGATCTGAAAAGCGGAATGACTTGATCGCTGATTATTCGCTTAGCGATCACGTCCGGGATCGCGCCTTCTAAGCCCTGACCGACCTCAATGCGCAGCTTGCGATCTTCAGCCGAAACGAGGAACAGCACGCCATTATCTTTTTTTGCGTCGCCCAACTTCCAAGCATCGGTGATCTTAATGGACGCTGATTCAATCGGCTCGCCTTGCAAGTTCGGTAAAATAAGAACCTGCACTTGCGCTTTACCACGACGATTAAAATCATACAGAAGCTGCATCAAAGCTTGGCGGTCATCGCGAGTCAGATAACCGGCTTCATCCATAACCGGGCCTGTCAGCCTTGGGACTTGAAATTCAGCCCGAGCACTGACCCCTAGTAGGACCCATACAAAAGAAAGAAGAAGCGAAAACGTGCGCATCTAAATCTAGATCTTCGCCGTTAGAATTTTACTTCGGGAGCTTGTTCTGCTTTTGCTTTTTCTTCGGCACCCATATCCCACTGAGGAAGTTTTTCGTTGTGGTACATGATGGCGTTGGTCCAGCTTGTCGGCGGAACAGTCACAAGTTTGTTAAAGATATTGATGGTCTCAATATAACGCTGACGTGCGATCGTAATGCGATTTTCAGTCCCTTCAAGCTGCGCTTGCAGGTCGCGGAAGTTCGCATCGGCTTTCAAGTTCGGGTATTGCTCTGTCACCATCATCAAACGACCCAAAGCTTGTGAAAGGCTGCCTTGCGCTTCTTGGTATTTCGCCAATTGCTCCGGTGTCGCCTTGGACGGATCAATCGTGATCGCCGTTGCTTTGGCGCGAGCTTCCGTGACGGCTGTTAGAGTTTGCTGTTCATGGGAAGCATAACCTTTGACCACATTCACCAAGTTCGGAATCAAATCAGCTCGACGTTTGTATTGGTTATTTACTTCAGCTAAAGCAGCCTCAGTATCATTCTTAGCCTGCGGAATAGACTGAATCCCACAACCCACCAAAAAAGGAAAAACCATAAGAACGATTAGCAACATAGACTTCATGAAAAATCCTCCAAAGGAACAATAAGGTCCCGACGGTCTATTTGTAGCTAATCTCCGGGTGACCCTCAATCAAAACCGGACTATATTAGTCGCATGACACGGATTATTAAACTTCGTCACACCGAGACAGCCGGCTGCATCTTTATTGACAAGATCGCCGGGCTTAACACGCATACGCCAGAACATGGCCAGCGTGGGTGCGTAGAACTTTATGAAGAAGAGCTGAATCGCAAGCTTTACGTGGTTCATCGTTTGGATAAAGCCACCTCAGGCGCCTTAGCATTTGCGACTTCGCCTGAAATGGCTGCCGAAATTTCACGTCAGTTTGAACAACACAAAGTCGCAAAAAAATACCTCTTCCTGACGGATAAAAGCATTGATCGTACCGATTTCACTTACAGCTCTCATATCTCTAAAGAACGCAATCAGTTCGTCAGTTCAACAGCTCAAGAAGCCAATTCAACCACTGCGTTTAAATGGCTTAAAGCTGTCGGGCCCTATCAGCTGTGGGAAGCCGTTCCTCACACTGGAAAACCTCACCAAATTCGCTTGCATGCGGAAGCCAATGGCATGCCTATTTTAGGTGACACGGATCACAACGGCAGTCCTTTCTTTAGACTTTGTCTGCACTCGTTATCTTTGCAATTTGAACTGGGTGGGCAAACTGTGTCTTTCACCACCGACTTGCCAGAGTGGACTCAAGATTGGACTTTTGAGCACCAAGAAGACGCCATGTTAAGTGAGGCCTTTCAACGTCGGGAACGACTTTTTCATGCATCCCATTTACGTTTAGAGTCTTTGCGACTGGTTCATCGTGAGTTTGACACCTTTCGTATTGATCAATACGGCGATATCTTGTGGGTGTACTGGTATAAAGAAACTGATCCCACGGTTCAAGATCTTTTGCGTTTTGAGCAGGTGGCAAAACGTCATCTTAAAAAAATCTTTATCCGTAAGATGCTTAATCGCGGCGAAAATCCCAACGCCGAGATTCTTTGGCGCATTGGCAATACATCTAGCCGCTGGGTGGCCGAAGAAAATGGTGTTAAGTACGACTTGCGATCTGACAGCGGACTTTCTCCAGGCCTTTTTCTAGATCAGCGTGAAAATCGTCTTTGGGTGCGTGAGCACGCGCAAGATCGCCGGGTTTTAAATCTTTTTTCTTACACCAGTGGCTTTAGCGTGGTTTCCGCCTTAGCCGGCGCCAGTGAAGTTTGCACCGTCGATGTGTCACCGAATTTTATTGAATGGAGCAAAGACAATTTCAAACTGAATGGGTTAGATCCGGAAGATGAAAAGTATGAATTCTGGGCCCAAGATTGTTTACTGTTCTTAAAAGGCACGATTCGTCGCAAACGCAAATTTGGTTTGATCGTCTGCGATCCACCGTCTTTTGGACGCTCTAAAAACGGCGTGTTTTCGATCAGCAAAAACTTTGATGAGCTGATGATCAATGCCCTATACTGCCTAGAAAAAAATGGATTGCTCTTGTTTTGCACCAACTATGAAAAATGGACGACGGGCGATCTGCATTTGCGCTTAAATAAACTTAAGCGCGAATTTTCATTTAAGATTTTACCGGCTCCAAATCAAGGACTTGATTTTGAATTGCCTGATCAAGAGCCGTTGATGAAATCTATTATTCTAAGAAAAAACTAAGGATAAAAATCGTAACGCGCCTGAATGCGGTTTTCACCTTGCAAGCCCATCTTAGAACCGCTCGCGTAAGGTGGCACTTTGCGGCTGACCTTTTTTTTCGTTTTCGGATAAAGCACGTCACCCACATAACAATCAAAACGTTTTTCTTTACAGAGTGACGTAAAGATTTTGGTTTCATTTCTTAAAACAAAACCCTCAAGCGCTTTATCCATTTTTTCTAACGTCCGCAGGTCGTTAGGTCCGACACTGATACTGGTTTTGACCGTGGTCATCGAAGATGTCGACGTCGTTTTAGACGTGGTCTTAGATGGCGAGACAGAAGTTTCTTTGCCATCTTTAGCGACGTCCGCCCAAGGCATGGGACGAGATTCATGAGTCGCGCAAGCTCCGATTACGAGGCTCACCATCCCGATTAATAAAAACTTCATCATTTTTTAGTCCACTCCGTCCATAGCTTTTCGATTTTGGGATTTTCTTTGGCGTAGGCATAAAAATTCGCCAAGAACTCTGCGCGCTCTTTCTGATAAACGTATTTCCAGTCTGTCTGTGCCGGGATGGCCATCGCATCATAGTCATCACTTAGCTTCATCACACGCTCGTTGATTTCAGCCAGGGAGTTTTTTTGTGCGTTTTTTAAAATGTCATACATCACCATAAAGGTCGTGGTGCGACCCTTGCCAGCACGGCAGTGAAAATGAACCCACGCGTCTTCGGGCAAGTGGCGCACGGTTTCGACAAACCGATCTACTTCCACATCCGTCGGACGCACGTGATCGGTCACCGTGATACGAACATAGTTATGTCCCGCACTGCGCACCGAGCTTTCTTCAGTTTCAATACTTTTAATTTCGGTGCCATTTACTTTTTCACCGACCTTCATATCACCTAATAGACGACGCTCGCGACGAATCACTTCATCATGGCTCAAATCGGCATTGGCCCAATCACGATCTGCCTGCCAGGTCACCGGCTGGTCGTTAATGTAGCCATGGGATTCTTGGCGCAGATCAAAAATATACAGAAGATTTTTTTTCTTTTTCACGGGCTTAGCAATTTCGCGCAAAGCCTGCGGTTGATAAGAAGCACTGCCCGACATCCGCAACTGATTGTCGGCGCGATAGTTTAAAGGTTTTTTGCCGTTGTATTTTGTGTCAAAAACCAATTCCACCGGTTCTGTGGGTTTGGGACGAGTCATAAAAAACTGGGAGTTCGCCACATTTTCAGAGACGGAACGACCCTCAGTTTCGGAGGCGACATTCTTTTCAGCACAAGCGGCCAGAACTAAAATCGGCAATAGCCAAATCATCTTTTGCATAAAAGCTCCTTAAAAGAAGCTTATGCCTTTAATGCGCCTCTGGCAAATAACTCTTCAAGGTACTGATGAGCGGAATCTTGCGTGCGCAAGTAATAAAGGGCTCTTAAAATTCCTTGCTCCGTTTCATTTAGGGAAGCATTCGATCCGAGTTTTTTGAGGCGATCTTGAGAGATGTGGTACAGGCTTAATGCCCCGGCCACGGAGATATTAAAACTTTGCACAAAACCTGTCATCGGAATGATGATGCGCTCATCAGCGGCGGCAATCATCTCGGGCGAGACACCGTCTTTTTCATTTCCCAAAACCAGGGCCACTTTTCCGGAAAAATCAATATCGTGCAAAGGCTTGGATTTTTCATCTAAGTGCGTGACACAGATTTTATAGCCCTGTTGTTTAAGACTCTTTACACAGTCGACGGTTTGTTTCCATTTTTTTACTTCGACCCATTTGTCGGCTCCTTGGGTCACGCGCGCCGATTCTTTAAATTTCTCTTGGGTTTCAATGACGTGAAAATTACCAAAGCCTAGGCCTTCGGCACTTCGCATGACGGCTGAAACATTGCCGCGGTCATAGATACTTTCTAAAACCACGGCCGTATCGAAATTACGTAAGGAAACAATTCTTTCGATTTTTTGGCGGCGCTCATCGGTCAGTAAGGGGCCGATGTGCTGTAAGACTTTTTCGTAGTGCACTCGCAGGTGCGGATTGATTTCTAACTCAGGACCATACGGGAACACTACGACCTCGATTACTTATTTAACATTTCAGGCGCACGCGCTAAATCACGCGTGATATTTTTTTGGTGAGCTTCTAAAGTTCCGCCGCCGATTTCTAATAACTTGGCATCTCTCCACAGGCGTTCCACCACATATTCACCGACGTAACCATAGCCACCCAAAACTTGGATCGCACGGTCGGCCACATTTTTACCCATGGTTGTTGCCACAAGCTTTACACCATCAGAATCCAAACGATTGCCTTCATGGTTAAGGTCCATACGACGAGCCGTCTCATAAACATAAGCACGCGCGGACTTGTATTCCGCATAGCTATCCGCAATGTAACGTTGAACCTGACCAAAGTGATTCAAAGGCTTACCAAACGCTTCACGTTCAGCCGCATAACGGTTCATGATCTCAATAGAACGGCGAGCAATACCTAAACTCATCGCGGCCAAGGTCAGACGCTCAAGTTCCAAGTTGCGCATCATGTGTAAAACCGAATCACCTTCATGGCCGATCAGGTTTGCCGCAGGAACGACGCAATTTTCAAATACAAGCTCGGCCGTATTGGATCCACGCATTCCTAGTTTGTCTTTGATTTTTTGACCCACCGAAAACCCGGAATGGCTTTTTTCCACGATAAAGGTGGAAATGAGCGCACGACCATTTTTTTCACCCGTCTTAGCATAGACCAGTGTTAAGTCCCCGGGAGTGTTGTTTTCATCAATCGTGCCGTTGGTGATCCACATTTTACGGCCGTTCAAGATGTAGTCATTGCCTTTTTTAACAGCGGTGGTTTGCATACCCAAAACATCGGTACCCACAGCAGGTTCCGACATCGACATAGAACCCACCCATTCCCCCGAACAAAGCTTGGGTAAGAATTTTTGGCGTTGTTCATCACTGCCGTTGATGGCTAGGTTATTCACACAAAGCATCGAGTGAGCCAAATACGCTAAACAAAATCCAGGGTCTGAGGCGGACATTTCTTCATGCACGATGACGGCCGCAGAAGCATCCATCCCAGCACCGCCAAATTGTTCAGGCACGGTGATACCTAAAAGGCCTAGCTCCCCCACTTTACGGAAAAGTTCTAAATTGAATTTTTCTTCGCGATCGAATTTGTGGGCTTGCGGTTCGATTTCAGAATCCGTGAAAGACTTCATCGTTTCGCGAAGCATCGCGTGTTCAGGTGTCGGATTGTAGAGGTCAAATTCTTTCCAGTTGAAAGACATAAAGAAAACTCCTTGGGCGCTAATGAATGTGAATCTACGAACTGTGCGCTTCGGGATCAAGCTCAGTCCCCATTGATGCGTCGCGCGTCTGACAAAAACTAGAGTTAAAACCCTTCACTTTGGCCTACACTCATTTTGCAAAGGAAAGTCCTGTATGAAAGTCAGCATTTTAGGCATCGGAACGGAACTCACCGATGGTCAAATTATCAATCGCAATGCTTCGTGGATTTCACAGCAATTAAAAAAATCCGGAGTTTCTACTCGCCTGCATCTGGTAGTTCCCGATGAACGCGGACTGATGCGACAAGGAATTGAATTCTGTACTGCTGAGGCCGACGTCGTCTTTGTGACGGGGGGCCTGGGTCCCACCACCGACGATTTCACGCGTGATATTATCGCCGAATGGTTGGGCGAACCTTTAGAATTTCATCCTCCCTCTTGGGATCATTTGACCGCACGTTTAACTTCTCGCGGGTATGCCGTTAAAGAAATTCAACGTCAGCAATGCTACTTTCCTCGCACTGCCAAAGTTTTATTTAATTCTGAAGGCACGGCCAACGCCTTTACTGTCAATGCTCAGGGAAAAACCGTTTTTGTCCTGCCAGGTCCACCACGAGAAATCGAGGCCATTTGGAAAAGTGATATTGCAGCTTGGGTCCAACAAGCCACCCAGCATCTTGATCCGGTCGTCACCCGCAGCTGGGACACCTTGGGGCGAGGCGAGTCGGATATCGCAACCATCGCCGAGGACGCTTTACAGGGCGCGGAGGTTGAAAAAGGTTACCGCGTGCACTTGCCTTACGTGGAAGTAAAATTAACTTATAAAAAATCACAAGTCCCCGAAATGCAAAAATGGGTGGATCAATTAGATAAGGCGTTAGCCCCTTACACGGCTTTGCGTGATGGCACCGATGTAGCCTCAGAGCTTGCAAAAAAACTCACCTTGATTGAATCACTGAAAGTGACCGACACCGCGACTGGAACATACCTTTGGCAACGACTGACGTTGCCTTTGCGCTCTTTCATGGAAAAAAAGAATTGGCACTTTGGCAACGAATTCATTTTGCATCCCGCCCAGATGGAATTGCATCTTGAGCCTCTCGGAGAATTTGGCGCCATCGTGACTCTAAATTACGGTGGCCGAAGTCTTAAGGAGACCATCACAAGCCCGTACACGACGGCCAATATGCAGGAACGCGCTAAGCAGTTCATCGCCGAAAAAGCTCTGCTTTTCTGGTACCAGAGTCTAGGTTAGGCTTGTCGTCTCGAAAAACCTCGCAGTAAAATAAAACCTCATACAAAAGGAGTTTTTCGTGAGGTTTTTGATTTGCTGTCTCACTGTTTTGTTCGTTGCCGCTTGTGTTCACCAGAAAACCTCCACTCCCGATCCACGCACTCCGGCCTCGGAACCTCGCGAAAGTCATTTGTCGGCGGAAGAAGTTCAGCATCTTTCTAAGATGTTAGAAGAAAAAGATGCCAAGAGTTTGAATGAGCTTCTGCGCAAAACTGCGATCGCCCAATCTTTGATCGCTTCGTTTGACGACCGCCTTTACAACTTGTCTTCGAAAGCGGATTCTGATCGATTGATGAACTCATCTCTTTACTGCAAAGTTTTAAATCTGCGCACCATCCAAGAACATGTGGATGAAAAAGCGATCCAAGCTTTTGAGTTTACCACGAACCGCCCCAATGACCGTGCTTGGATTTTATCCCGCATGGAGGCTTTTGCCGCTAAGAGTTCTTTAAACCAAGCCGCGATGATTCAGCTTTTGCGTACGGTGCGCACTAGTGAAAAAACGTTCTGCGGATCTGAAAACTGTTTAGAAAAAGAAATTGCCACTTTGAAATTCGCGGTGGCCCCTTTTGATGATCCAGCTTTCGCAGACTTTGTAGCTAAAAATCGCAAAGAGATTGCGAAATACAGCAATCCCCGCTCTTACGATCTAAATCCGGGGAATTGTTTTAATGAATCCCGTATGCCTAATCAAGCAAGCACCTATGATTGGAAAAATCGCAATTGGGTGGGTTCGGTCCTGCCGCAAGGTTCTTTTGCCATCACTTACGATGACGGACCTCACGCGCAATACACTCGCGGAATCCGTGATGTGTGGGCCAATGCAGGAATGGCAAAGCCCGCTTTCTTTTGGCTGACCAAGCAAGCCCTCCGATATCCAGAGATTGCTAAAGAGCTGCACAATCAAGGTTACATTATTGGTTCCCACTCTGACGGACATCCTGACATTGGAAACTTAGCCCGTGCTCAATCCACGCGAGATTTAAGTGCGGTGAACCGCGATTTTTACCGCAATGAAATTCCGGGTATCACCAATTTTGCCACGTGGAAAAAACAGGAGCTCGATAAACAGATTCCTCAAGCGGCCGCCACGTTAGGAAACATCATCGGCACTAAAATTCGCTATTTTCGTCTGCCTTATGGTTCAGGCGTAAGAAACGACGTAGTGGCGCAGTACTTCCAAGCAATGAACGTTGATCACTTCTTTTGGCGTGTGGATTCCTTAGATTGGCAGGATAAAAATCCAGTTTCTATTCGCAACCGTGTCGTTACGCAAATGAACACCGTTGGCAGAGGAATCGTGTTATTCCATGATATTCACCCTCAGTCCTTGAAAGCGTCAGAGCTTTTGGTGCAATATTTTAAAAGCAATCCCAGCGTGAAGGCGGTCACCTTGGATTCAATTCCTGGTTTGGAGAAATAATGCGTTTATTGGTTTCTTTGGCATTTCTTGTTGGTACATCTAGCCTCTCTTACGCAAAAGTTCCTTACAATGAGCTTGATGCCCTTCGTCGCAAAACCATCGTCGTTCGTTCGGCGATGGATAACCCGAATCAACCTTGGGTGAAGAAATGTGTTTCGGCTGACAAAAGAACCATGGCGGGAAGCCGACTTGCTTTAGCGACGGACAATGCGGCCGCGGATTGGAAAAAAAATACGGCGACTAAAGGCGATCTTTTAGAGATCACCGAAAAAATTAAAATGTGCGAAGCCCGCGGCAGTTGTTCGGTTTATGAAGTGTATTTAGGAGCCGTGCAAATACCCGCGGACTTAACAGAAATGGCCGTGGGCCTTCGTTCAGAGCTTGAAAAAAAACTCGAGGCTATGACCTCGAGTTCTTATCAAAACGCTTTGGCCGAAATTAAGCAGCCTTGTGTCTTATTAAAATCTTTAACTAAAGGCCCCCGGTAGGGCTTTTAGTTTTTCTTATTCAGATTCAAACCTTTAAGCGCATCACCTAAAGATCCAAAGCCCGAGCTAGATCCCGTTTGGTGTTGTCTCCAGCTATTGTCTTCACCTTCGCCAGGAACGCCCAAAGAAATCTTTTTATCTTCAAGCATGATTTGATCCACTTGAACCATGATCTCATCACCCCGTTTTTTATTTTCGAATTGATTCGCATCCACCGAATCACGGTATTTTGATTTTGGCAAAAGACCCGTAATACCCGGAGCCAAATTCACGAATAAACCATAAGTTTCTTTTTTCTCTACCGTCCCCTTAACAACTGTTCCTACGGGGAAACGCTCAGTGATTGTGGACCAGGGATTGCTCTCGCCACCGGCTTGTTTTAATGAAAGAGAAATCTTAAGCTTGCCGTCGACTTCTTCTGTTTTAAGAAGTTTAACAGTGATGTTTTGTCCCACCGAAACCACCTCTTTGGGATCATGAATGCGCGACCAAGCTAGTTCAGAAACGTGAACCAACCCCTCAACGCCTGCTTCAAGTTCGACAAAGGCCCCAAAGCGCTCTAAGCGCACAATGCGACCTTCAATCAAAGCACCGGCTTCATATTTTTGCATGAAGGCGCCTTCATTTTCCGCTTTTTGGATTTCCAAAGCTTTACGGCGAGACACCACGATATTGCGGCCCTTGCTGTCAAACTGAGTAATAAGAAATTCGAATTTTTTATTTACGTATTCCGCGGTATCCGTCACAAATTTCAAATCAATTTGGCTGATTGGACAGAAAGCCGTTTTGCCTTGGATGCTGACACGGAAACCCCCGTTAACGACTTCAGTGACACGACCTTCCACCGGAAGCTCCATATCAAAAGCGTCTTCTAAAGAGTCGGTTTCGACCCCTTTAGCGCCTTTTTTAGCGACGCGAAGTTCACCGCCTTTAAGGGCGGTCACCACGCAATCAATCACGTCACCCACGCTGTGCATGACTTGTTTGTTTTCATCCATCAAGTCACGCGTGAACATCATGCCGTCAGCCGGAGTTCCCGTGGAAACAAAAGATTCTTCTTTACCGATAGAAAGGATTTCGCCACGGAAAGTATCGCCCACACGAAGTTTGCGATCCATGTTTTTTTCAGATTGAGCAAACATTTGCTCAAAACTTGCGAAGTCTTTTGTTTCTTGAACGTCATCACCAAAAATATCTTTTTTAGACATACAGGGTCCTTTTTTAGAGAACCCGTAAGATGCCCGATCGGGCGCTGGTCGTCAAGAACAGCCCACCGTGGTCCCGCAGTTAGGACAGCGGTAACAACCACTAGTTAGCACTGTGTCACTGCCACAATCCGGGCATTTCATGGTGAATTCCGCCGTAGGGACAACCGTGGTTGTTTGGGGCGTTTTCATCACGCGATTTAAAGGCTGACTCTGCTTAGAACCATCACGGTACACGGCCACCGCCTTAATCCCCAGCTTCCACGCCAGGTCATAAATTCCACCAATATCTTCTTCGGTCGCCGTTGACGGGAGATTCACGGTTTTAGAGATCGCTCCGCTAATAAAGGGCTGCACCGCTGCCATCATTTTCACATGGCTTTCAGGGGATAAAATTCGTTGTCCGGCAGCCCCGTTAGCACAATCAAAAACAGCTAAATCCTCATCGCGCAGATGCGGAGCCCCCACCACGGAATTATTTTTTTCGATAAAATTTAAAATGTCCGCGATCTCTTCACTTGAGTACTGCAGGGTTTCTAAACTCTGACGCACAGACTGATTGACGATTTGAACCTCGCCGCCACCGGCTAATTTTTTAAACTTTAACAATGAAAATTCAGGCTCAATGCCGGTCGTGTCACAGTCCATCAATAGGCCAATAGTTCCGGTCGGTGCAATCACCGTACTTTGCGCATTTCTAAATCCGTATTTTGTGCCGTTATAAACAACACCCTTCCATAGATTTTTCACGGCTTTTTCTAGGCCTTGAGGTAAATGCGACCACGCCACACCACTCACGGCCTTTTCGTGCATTTTCATCACTTTGATCATCGCCGTTTTATTTTTCTTAAATCCCGCAAAAGGGCCTCGCGCCCGCGCCATTTCAGCACTTGTCATATAAGCGACACCACTCATCAAAGAACTGATGGCCCCCGCCCACGCGCGTCCCTCGTCGCTATCGTAAGCAATTCCCATACGCATGAGCAAGCTGCCTAAGTTGGCAAAACCCAATCCCAAAGGACGATAGTCATGGGAATTTTGAGCAATCTTTTGCGTGGGATAACTAGAGTAATCCACCAGAATTTCTTGCGCGACAAACAAGGTCCTTGCCGTATGAATGAAAGCTTCAAAATCAAAGCTGCCATCGGTGCGCAAAAACTTAACCAAGTTAATTGAAGCTAAATTACAAGCTGAATCATCTAAGAACATGTATTCCGAACATGGATTGCTTGAGTGGATCGGCGCCGTGTTCGCACACGTGTGCCATTTGTTGATCGTGGTATGAAACTGCACTCCGGGATCCGCACACGTCCAGGCCGCTTTCGTGATCTTATTCCAAACTTCGGTTGCCGGAAGTTCACGCAAAGTTTTTCCGGTTTTACGGGCTTTTAATTTCCACGGTTTATTTTGTTCCACCGCTTTCATAAAGGCGTCATCCAGGCGAACAGAGTTATTGGCATTTTGCCCTGACACTGTCCGATACGCTTCACCCTCAAAATCCTCGCTTAAGCCTGCGGCAATCAGCATATGCGCTTTTTGCTCTTCACGCATTTTCCAGTCGATAAAATCTAAAACTTCCGGATGATCGATATCTACCACCACCATCTTAGCCGCCCGTCGGGTCGTGCCCCCAGACTTAATCGCCCCGGCCCCTTTATCCAAAACTTCTAAGAATGAAATCAAGCCAGAACTTTTCCCACCCGCCCCGGTCATTTCGTAACGGCTGCGCAGGCTTGAAAAATTACTGCCCGTGCCTGAACCATATTTAAATAATTTAGCTTCGGTCTTTGCTAAATCAAAAATACCTTCGATCGAATCATCTACACTTTGAATAAAACAGGCCGAACACTGCGGGCGTTCATAAGCATTTTTGGTCGGTAAGATTTTCTTTTTCTTTTCATCCCAAGCAAAGTGTTCGCTAGGGGAGACGATTTTGTATGACTCCCAAAGACCGGCGTTAAACCACACGGGACTGTTAAAAGCCCCGGCTTGCGACAGTAAGATGTACTGCAGCTCTTTAACGAAAGTGTCGACTTCTTTTTTAGTCGCGAAATATCCTTTTTGTGAAGTTGCGGCGGTCGAAAAAGCTTTTACCAATCTTTGCACTAGCTGGCGCACTGAAGTTTCATGTTCCGTTTTGGGCACGCCCAATTTGCGAAAATACTTACTCGCAGCAATATCGATTGCTAACTGCGACCAGGCTTCGGGCGCCTCCACTTTTTTCATTTCAAAAAAGATCTCTCCGGTGCGGTTGCGAATCTCGCAATCCACCTTTTTCCACGTAAACATGTCTTCAGGATTTTTACCGGCAGGAACAAAATAAGCAGTGCTGTGCAAAGTTTTATTTTTCATGCAGTTATTGTAGATCTGATTATCTTCGCTGGCCACGCTTGTAAAGCACCCCGCCTTTAGTCTTGATTTTTAAGTTGACCCCAAAGCAGGCCAGAGTTAGCTCTTAAGAGCATGGAAAACAGCACGGCTCCAATTTATTTTGATTACAACGCCACCACCCCCGTGGATCCGGAAGTTTTTGCGGCGATGGAACCCTATTTCAAACAACACTTTGGCAATCCTGCTAGCGCCGGACACACCTGGGGTTGGGCCGCCGAAGCCGCCGTTGTGAAAGGGCGCGAGCAAGTCGCTCAACTTATCGGAGCAAAATCCCAAGAAGTGATTTTTACAAGTGGCGCCACAGAATCAAACAACTGGGCGATCTTTGGTCTGCTTTCAAAATTGCGCGAAAACAATCCGCAAGAACCTGTGCATTTTATCACTTCTAACGTCGAACACAGTTCGATCATGAAGGGCATGGCCGCATTAACTCGCTGGAATGTCGACGTCACATTTTTGCCTGTCGATCACAATGGCCAAGTTCAAGTTGAACAAGTTAAAAAAGCTCTTCGTCCCCACACTCGTATGATGAGTTTTATTTGGGTGAATAACGAAATCGGCACCATCAATCCAATTGCAGAGCTTGCAGCCTTAGCAAAAGAAAATAAAATCTATTTTCACACGGACGCGACTCAAGCCGCCGGAAAAATTCCGATGAATGTGACGGACATGGGTATCGATCTTATGTCATTTTCCGCACATAAAATTTACGGCCCCAAAGGGGTCGGCGCACTTTATATCCGAGGCAAAGATCCTAAGGTTCAATTAGATCCTTTGATTTATGGCGGCGGGCAAGAACGCGGCTTACGTTCTGGCACGGTGAATGTGCCGGGAGTCGTCGGCTTTGGGAAGGCCGCAGAACTCTGCAAAAAGAATCAGGCGCAAGAATCGGCAAAGCTCAGAGAGCTTTCGCAAACTTTATGGAAAGAACTGCAAGCTGCCATTCCCGGAGTGAAATTAAATGGCCATCCCACGGAACGAGCCGCGAATAATTTAAATATCACCCTTCCCGGAGCAAAAACGGAAAAACTGATGAGCCACTTACAAAAGCTCGGCGTTAGCACCGGTTCTGCCTGCGGAACGGGGGCCATGGTTATTAGCCACGTCCTGACCGGGATTGGTTTAAGCCCCGAAGAGGTTCAGTGCTCTTTGCGCTTAAGCCTGGGACGATGGACCACGCGCGAGGAGATTTCACGTGCCGTAGATATCCTCAAAGAAGGAATATCTAAATAATTTCGATTATTTAGAATAAAAAGATGGCACTCCTTAGCGGCCCCGCAAAGTTTCTAAATCCCCGTCGAGAGCTATTGACAGCTGTGGTATACTCTTAGCGATTCATTTGATTTGATTCGAGGTGTTTTTATGATTCAGATTTCTCCAGAAGCCGCCGCTAAAATTGGCGCTTTAAAAAAAGAAGACGGCAAAGACGACAGCGCTTTCTTGCGTGTCGAAGTCAAAAAGGGCGGATGTTCTGGCTTGTCTTACAAAATGAATTTTGAATCTGTCCCCCGTGATGGCGATAAATATTTTGAATCTCACGGTCAAAAAATTGCCGTGGCCCCTAACAGCATGATGTATCTTTTAGGCATGACGTTAGAATATTCGGGCGGCCTTAACGGCAAGGGCTTTGTATTTAATAACCCCAACGCCGCCAAGCAATGCGGGTGCGGTTCAAGTTTTAATGTCTAAACTGAAAAGTTCGTATAATTCATATTGAGCCTTGCCTAGGTTTCGTAAAGTGGGCATGGCCTTCGCCACTGTTTACATTAGATACAGTTATTGTGAACGCTAAGTTCACGAACTCTTTATAATAAACAAAAAATATCCGATATGTTTTATACATGAGATTTTCGGTGGCGTTTGTTCTTTCTGGTACGTTCCTCTTAAGCAGCCCTTCTTGGGCCGCCCCCACGTCTTTAACTTACCAGGGTCGCATTATTGCAAGCGATGGTATTCCGTTAGAATACCCTTCGGTTTCTTTCGAATTCCGCATCATGAATCCCTCAGGGTCTTGCGTGATTTATCGCGAGCAAAAAAATGGCGTCGACATGACTCACTCCAAAGGCGTTTTTGACACGCCCATTGGATCGGGCACAAAACTATTCCCCTCAAATTCCACTTTTACGCTTCCGGATTCTTTTGATAACTCTGTGGTGCATCAGTGTGAGGGCGGCGCCACTTATTCTCCGATCGCCAATGACGGTCGTCTTTTGCGTGTGCAGTTTCACGATGGGCGAGGCTGGAAAAGTATTTCGCCTGATAATATTATTCGCTCCGTCCCCTATTCCAGTTACGCTTCCAAGGCTGCGTCGGCCGACACAATCGGGAATAAGTCGGTGGCTGATCTGGTTTTAAAATCTTCAATTCCTACTTGTGCTTCAGGCGAGGTGCTAACCTCCAGCAGCAGTGGAATTTTAAGCTGCGTGGCCGACGCATCCTCAGGCACCGGTGGCAGCGTGACTAATATTGCTACCGGAACCGGACTCACCGGAGGTCCGATCACCACCACCGGAACTATCAGTATCGCCAACGGGGGCGTGGGCACCACTCAACTGGCAGATGGTTCCGTTACGGCGGCAAAACTTGAAACGGTTTCTGGGTTGAGTGCCGGAAGTTACGGCGGTGCCACAGCCATTCCGTCAGTGACCGTTGATGCTAAAGGACGCGTCACTGCTATTTCTACAAACTCCATCACAGGACTGCTGCCGGCGGCTAGCGGTGTAAATGGTAAGTTTTTAAAATCCGACGGCTCGTCGTGGACAGGCCAGAACATTTTATTTAGCGATATTAAAAATTCGGCAGGCGCTTCGGCATTTAACGTGTCGTCATGCGATGCCAACCAAACCGTCGCGTGGTCTTCGCTCACGGACTCATTCACTTGTCAAAATATTGGATCTTTAGATGCTTCGGTCATCACCGCGGGGACTCTAGATGCAGCTCGGCTGCCATCTTCGGTGACCGATGGCCTTTGGTCCTCAGCTTCAGGAAGCATTTATCGCTCCACTGGAAAAGTTGGTATTGGGGTGACCTCTCCCACTTCGAAGTTAGAAGTCAGTTCTGGACCTAACGGCTTTAATCCAGTTTTTAAAATTACGGGCTCTGGCGCCTATACCGCGAGTTATACAAACTCAAAAATCAGCGCGACGGAAACAACAAATAGTACAACAAACGCCTCTAAAATCGGTTTAGATATTCAAAGCACTGGGACATGGACAGGCTCCAATGCGACCAACACAGCGTTGAACGTAAATGCTACCGGAGGCACGACGAATTATGCCGCCATTTTCTCTGGAGGCAATGTTGGTATAGGCACGATGTCCCCCGGGGCCTTGCTGGAGGTCAATGGTAAAGCCAAAGCCCTTGAAATTTGCCTAGGTGCAGATTGCCGCACAAATTGGCCCGCCACCGGGACCGGAACAGTCACGAACATTGCGACCGGCACCGGACTGACAGGTGGCCCGATCACGTCATCAGGCACGATCAGCATTGCCAGCTCCGGGGTTGGCACCACGGAGATTGCCGATGGCGCCGTCACCTCTGCCAAATTGGAAACAGTTTCCGGGCTGAGTGCGGGAAGTTACGGCAGTGCCACGGCCGTTCCCTCAATAACCGTTGATGCCAAAGGACGCATCACCGCTGTTTCCACAAACTCCATCACGGGACTGCTGCCCGCGGCCAGCGGCGCGAATGGCAAGTTTTTAAAATCCGACGGCTCATCGTGGACAGGCCAGAACATTTTATTTAGCGATATTAATGGATCTTTAAATGCTTCGACTATCACAGCGGGCACCCTGGATGCGGCGCGATTGCCTTCTTCGATCACAGACGGCGCTTGGTCTGCCGCTTCGGGAAATGTTTATCGAAATACCGGTAAGATCGGGATCGGAACGTCCACACCGCAAGCATCCCTTGATGTAGTTGGAGGCATCAAGATCGGTGATGATTCTGACTCTTGCCCCGGCACGTCCAACGCCAAAGTGGGGACGATGAGATTTAATGGCGGAAATTTACAAATTTGCGGATCAAGTGCTTGGACCAACGTGGCTAGCGGCGGAAGCGGTTCGCACATTGAATCCGGGACCATTGACATCAATGCGAGCGCCGACTTCACGGTGACATATTCGAAACCTTTTTCTACAACTCCGGTCCTTGTTTTCGGCGCGGTCTCTCAATCTGGATATGCGGAGTCTTTTGGATCTACGATGGGTGCTGCCTGCACGCCTTCCACCACAGGATTTTGCGCTCGCATGGTGCAGTTTAACGGAGGTTACAGCCGCGGAAAGCTTCACTGGGTCGCGATGGATCCCGGGGTCATCAGTGGAATCGGCGGAAGCAGCTCACCCACCGGAGGATCAGGCTCAGGAACCGTCACTGACATTGCAACCGGAACGGGTCTAACAGGGGGACCCATTACCGGATCTGGCACGATCAGCATTGCTAACGGCGGAGTTAATACGACGCAAATAGCCGATGGTGCTGTCACTCAAGCAAAGCTTGAAACTGTCTCCGGGTTAACGGCAGGTTCTTACGGAAGTGCGAGTGCGATTCCCTCAGTAACCGTCGATGCTAAAGGGAGGGTGACTGCCATTTCAACAAGTTCCATCACCGGACTTCCGGCTGCTAGTAGCGCTAATGGTAAATTTTTGAAATCCGATGGATCGATTTGGGCCGGTCAAAATATTCTTTTTAGCGATATTAAAAATTCTGTTGGCGGTTCCGCATTCAATGTCGCTTCGTGTGCCGCTAATCAAACGGTCGCTTGGTCTTCCCTCACCGATTCTTTCACCTGTCAAAATATTGGATCTTTAAATGCTTCGGCGATTACGGCAGGAACCATTGATGTAGCGCGCTTGCCATCTTCAGTGACGGACAGTCTTTGGTCCTCCGCCTCAGGAAATGCTTATCGAACCAGTGGCAATGTCGGCATAGGAACAAACAGCCCGGCTTCCAAACTTCAAGTGGATGGCGGAATTCAAATTGGAAATGACACCGGATCTTGCCCGGGAACTTCCAACATTAAAGTCGGGACTCTTAGATATGTTAGTGGATCAAGCATTGAGCTCTGTACGGGCAGCGGTTGGACCACGATTGGCGCCGCCACAAGTACAGTTGTGTCAGGAACATATACCGGAAACGGTAACGCCAGCCAAAGTATTAATCTTGGGTTCCGTCCTAAGGCTGTGATCGTAAAAAACATCAATGGAACCTATGACGGTCAAACGATCATGATTGATGGAATTCCAGACAATGCCAAGCATCTTCGTTCTTACATATCTAATGGGAATATCGGTGATGAGTTTCATGTTAATATCACCGCGACAGGGTTCGACGCCGAAGGAAATGGTAATGACAGTGTCTTTAACACAAACGGATCTACTTATTATTATGTGGCCATTGGTCAGGGCGGATCGTCATCGTGGGTCGAAACAGGATCGAATGTCGTCAAGACGAGCGGTAACGTAGGTATCGGAACGACCTCTCCCTCATCCCCTCTGACGGTAAACGGAACCATCGAATCGAAATCAGGGGGGATTAAGTTCCCTGACGGAAGTACTCAGACGACTGCCGCAACCGGAATTTCGATTCCCGCAAGAGCTTACGTCGCTTTTCACTGGACGGGAAGTGCCGTTGTCATCGACTCAAGCGTAAACGTATCATCGGTCGTGAGGGATGGTACAGGTCTTTACACGATTACATTCTCAACACCAATGCCAAATACGAACTATTCAATGCTAGCGTCTTTATCCGGAGACGCTGATGTTTATATCCAATCCTCTAGTCACGCGGGCCCCCCGTCCAACAAAACCACGACCACCTGTCAAATAGGAGTCGGCATCACCGGCGTCGGAATGTATGACCCCACCGGATTTTTAGGCCTGACCTTTATCGGGCCATAATCTTAAGACGCGATTCGTGAAGATTCCAGATGTTCTAAGATCAAAGAACAAATTTTTTCAGGTTGAGTTTTAATCGCCAAGTGTCCCGCACCGGTGATAGAAATAACATCTCGGCATCCCATCATATGGGCAAATTTTGAATACGCCACGTGGCTAAATAACATATCTTCTTTATCAAAGATCAGGCGGCAAGAACCGTCGTAAGAAGTCAGCTTTTGCTGCCAAAAATTCCAATCTTCAGAACGTAAGATCCAAGAAAAATGATGAATCATGTGAGCCACAAATTGCAACTTGCGACCTTTCAGATTTTCCACCGCCACGTTGCCTTCGCTGCGTTCATCGCGAAAAATTTGCGCCGCTCGCTTTAAAAAGCGACGACCCATGGGTGTGGCTAACATCACATACACGGATTTTAAGTTTAACGGCAAAGAAAAAAAGAAACGCAACTCCATGGGTAAGAAGTGTTTTACGGGATCCGTCACCATAGGATTGATCAGGATGATCTTATCAATGATATCTCGGTGCTGACATGCCAATCCCCAAGATAAAGCGCCCCCGTAACTTAATCCCGCCAAACTGACTTTTTCTTGGGGGAAAGTATCACGAATGAATTTTGACACCGCTTCGATTTGCACGCTGAAAAACAGTTTATCAGTGGACATGTAGATATGGCTTAAATTCAAGGTGACCACGCGATAGCTTGCCGACAAGTTTTCAGCGATCGTCTCCCAATGCTGAACACTTCCTCCGTAACCATGAAGAAGCAAAAGTAGTGGCCCTTGGCCGCGTTCGCGGTAAGTGATCTTGTGAGACATTCCCTCATTTATCGGTCTTTGACAGAGGGAGTATAACTGGACTTAAGACTTACTTCTTATTTTTGTGATCGTGTTGCTGCGGTTTTTCCGACTTTTCGTGTTTTTCAGGCTTCTCTGGTTTTTCTGATAACAACATCGTGTCGTTCACCGCGTGAGATTCCTGCTGTTTTTGAGAGCGGAAGCCTCGGATTTTTTTGACCTGATTCTCGGAACGATCCACTTGTTCCGAAAGATCGACCGTGACATCCCCGAAACAACGAACCTGGCAGCTAAGACGACGTCCATCGATAAAGTGGCTGGTGCCGATCAGGCTTAGTTCCGCTTTGCTCGGAGGAAGAATGTTAGACTCACCTTCCACGATTTTCACCCGGCATTCCGCACACGACGGAACACCTTTGCAAATCGAACGAATCTCTAACTGATTTTCCGTCGCAATTTTTAAAAGCGTCTTATCAGGCGTACCTTCAACGACGATATTTTGCGGCAAGAATTTAATCTTCATAGTTATTCCTAAACTAGATCGTTATTTCACTACGATCTTTACGAACTTCTTCTTTCCGGCTTTCACGACAAAGCTTTCGCCAGACTTCAGGTTCATTTTCAATTTCGGATCAGATACTTTTTCACCATCAATCTGCACGCCCCCACCAGTGATAAGCCTTGAGCCCTCACCGTTAGAAGCACACAAGCCGGCCGCCACCATCAGGGCGGGCAAACCAATTTCTTGGGCGTTTACCGCGAACTCCGGCACATCGTCCGGCAAACCCTTTTCGACAAAGATACGATTGAATTCATCTTCGGCAGCTTGGGCGGCTGCTTCTGAATGGAAACGTTTGATCAAGAATTTTGCTAAGTTCACTTTCACTTCACGGGGATGTTTGCGTTTTTCTGAAACATCTGTGCGCAGCTGTGACAAACCTTGAGCCCCGATATCAGTTAAAAGCTCATACCAGCGGTACATCAAATCATCTGAAATACGCATGGTTTTACCAAACATATCTTTAGGAGTATCAACCACCGAAATATAGTTATCTAATGACTTAGACATTTTGTTAACGCCATCAATCCCTTCAAGGATCGGCATCGTCAACACACATTGCGATTCTTGTCCATAGGATGATTGCATCTGACGACCTACCAAGAGATTGAACTTTTGATCGGTTCCACCCAATTCAACATCTGACTTTAAATGAACAGAGTCATAACCTTGGGTCAGGGGGTAAAGGAACTCATGAATCGCAATCGGTGTGCCGGAACGGTAACGCTTGGTAAAGTCATCACGCTCTAGCATTTGCGCAACCGTGTATTGCGCCGCCATCTTAATAAACTCTGCCGGCGTCAGCTTATTCATCCAGTGAGAGTTGTAAACAATCTCGGTCTTTTCTGGATCCAGAATTTTAAAGATTTGCTTGGCATAGGTGCGGCCGTTTTCTTCGATCTCTTCGCGAGTCAACATCGGACGCGTTGTGCTTTTTCCGGTCGGATCGCCAATAGCCGCCGTAAAATCCCCGATTAGGAACTGAACTTTGTGCCCAAGATCTTGAAAGGTTTTTAGTTTGTTCAAAACAACAGTGTGCCCGATATGAATATCCGGGCGCGTAGGATCTGCACCCAGTTTGATATTTAAAGGTTTTCCTTTTTTAAGTTTTTTAAGCATGTCTTCATCACTGATGAATTCAGCGACACCAAACTTAATTCTTTCTAACTGCTCTTGAGGACTCAACATCTTAAACAAATCCTTTGCTTAAACTATCGTGCGTGTTCAACAGAACGAGTTTCACGAACAACCGTGATCTTGATGGCGCCTACTTGTGGCATCTCACGCTCAATCTTACGAGCGATATCACGAGACAACATCACGGCTTGATCATCCGTGACTTTGCTGCTTTCAACTAAAACGCGAACGTCTTTACCTGCTTGCAGAGCCAATGTTTTAAGAACCCCGTCAAAGCTGTTCCCGATGCTTTCAAGATCTTCCAAACGGTGAACAAATGAATCCATTTGCGGACGACGTGCGCCCGGACGAGACGAAGACAAGATATAAGCGGCATGAACAATCCACGCCAAGATCGAATGAGGTTTTTCTTCTTCATCATGAGCACGGATCGCGTGACACACATCTTCAGATTCGTTGTATTTTTTGGCCATCTCAGCACCCACTGTCGCATAGCTGCCCTCAACAGTGTGATCAATGGCTTTACCGATGTTGTGAAGCAGACCCGCACGACGCGCGATTTTTACATTCACGCCTAGCTCCCCGGCTAACAACCCCGCGATGTTGGCCACTTCTAAAGCTTGGTTCAAAGCATTCTGCCCTTGGTAGGAACGGTATTTCAGGCCACCGATGATTTTCACTAACTCGGGATGCATGTTCGGGATACCCAGCTCGATCACGTGGCGTTCGCCTTCTTCTTTGATCGATTTCATCAATTCATTGCGTTGCTTTTCAACGACTTCTTCAATACGCGCCGGATGCACGCGTCCATCTTCCATCAATTTTTCAATTGTACGGCGAGCAAGTTCACGGCGAACGGGATCAAATCCAGAAATAACCACCGCTTCTGGCGTATCATCAACGATCAAATCCACACCACAGTGTGCTTCCAACGTTCTGATATTACGTCCCTCACGACCGATGATTTTACCCTTCATCTCGTCACTTGGAAGAGCAAGGACACTCACCGTGCGCTCAGAAGTGTATTCAGACGCAAATCTTGAAAGTGCGGTCGCCAAAATACGTTTGGCTTTTTTCTCAGACTCTTTATTGGCTTCGTCTTCAATTTGGGCGATCTTTTTTGCGGCTTCTTGCTTTGCTTCATCTTCAAGCGCGGAAAGCAATTGTCGACGGGCTTCTTCTTGAGTCATCGCCGCCACAGACTCAAGCTTATTTTTAAGCTGATCGATATGCGCTTCGCCTTTTTTCTCGAGATCTTTGATACGATTTTCAGAGATCGCAATTTTTTCTTCACGGTCCTTAAGAGTATTTAAATAACGATCGTTTTCTTCCATTTTTTGTTTGAATTGATCATCGATCTCTTTCAAACGACGCTCTAACTGAGCCTCTTTGTTTTTAACTGTGGATTTTTGCTTGTGAATGTCCGCTTCAACATTTTTACGGGCGCGGGATTCAAAATCCTTCGCTTTAGTTTCAGAATCTTTTTTAATTTTAGCGGCTTCTGATTTCGCTTTGTTGACGATTCTTTCAGCTTCAACGCGAGCTGATTTTTTAGAATTTTCGTCTTGAATCTTTTTAATGATAAAGACAACCGCACCACCCAAGATAAGCGCAATAATGGCGGTAATTACAATTTCCATTTTCTTACTCCTGATCTTCCTTATGAAAATCCCTGCATGCGACAACCCCAGATTCTGTGATCAGGTAATCCACCTTCACATCATGAGCCTCTGTGGGCAAAGTGTCGGGACTGATCTGAAAATCAAAACAGATACCGACTTTGATCCCCCGGTAGGTTTCAAGAGTCTTGTCGTAAAACCCTTTTCCCTTACCCAGGCGATTGCCATTCTTATTAAAAACTAATCCGGGAACCAACACTCCTTGAAGATCCGTCACCGCGACTTTCGGGGATTGAGCCGACGGCTCCATCACTCCATAAAATCCGGGCGTGAAATCCTGCCCCAGGTAAAACTCTAAAGCTCCCTCGATCATTTTGGGAAAAGCCCATGTTACGCGCGAGATTTTAAAAACCTCTTCAACACTGGCTTCTTCCTTGAGTGCTCGATAAGCGCCCCAAGTTCCACTTTGCTTGAGCATAAAGCCCTGCAAAGCCTGGTTGAGTTGTTGTTGGTTTTGAGCAAGGCCTTGTGCAAATTCTTGAGCACACAAAGACTTAAAGAAGGAACGACATTCCTTTTTAGAGTTCCAATTTCGATTCAAAGGACACTCCAAGAGCTTACAACAAGTTAGTTGTTCAAAACCTTATTGCTGTTGTTCTTGGAATTTTCGAGTTCTAAAGAAATACGCAAAGCTTTCTCTTCAAGCTTTTCAAGCTCGCGATGCGCTTTTCTTTTAAGGAGGATCAGTTCTTCGGCCAAATTCATCGCAGTTAAAACTGCGGCATTCTGGTAAGAACCGTTCTTGGTTACAGACAGGGCTTGATTCATTTTGCTGTTTACAAATTGGACGAGCTCATCCACCGTGGCATCGTCATGAGAGGTTTTTAATTTGTAAGGGACACCCGCGATAAGAAAATCGAAGGTCTTTTTGTCAGAGTTCACCGTCACCTCAGCTGCACAAATCAAAGTAATCCTAAAAGTGTTCCTAAACCTTTTAAAACTCTAGAAAATTCCTAGATCAACACTTTAAAAAGTATAGCCTTTTTCAAAACCCTTGTTCAACAGATTTATTTCTTAGAACAAGTGCATATAATGCCGAGATCACTCCTCTTTTCGCAGGAAATGGAGCGCTGATACAGACGGTCCATCAGATCGTACTCTTGGACTTCATTAAAGTTGCGCGAGTAAGTGGCGCTCACATTGTTAAGCTTCGTGTCATTATACAAGGACTCATCCGATTTAATGGTCGAATTTAAGAGGAAATTATTGATCACCTCTTGTTTTGGGTTTTGACTCTGGTTCTTGGTCAACTTGATGTCGGTGACGACACCCTTGGCGTCGACTTGCTGCAAAATCAGCTCAGTCTCTTTCTTTCTTCCGGGCGGCGTCTTGGTTCGCAGAATCAAGTTGGTAAGTTGTCGCTCCGAGTCCAGGTACTGGACCTTTCTTTGACGCAAAACAGAGTCACGGGTCGGAAACGTTTTGTCCGCCACTTCTTTAAGCAGATTTAAGTCTACCTTAAAGCTGAGCGATTCATTTTCTAGTTCAGGAAAACATTTAATCAGATTTTCGTAAGAGACCGACACGGGTTTTTTGGGCGCGGTTTGCGCAAACGCGATTGCGCCCGTAAGGGCAAATAAAAATGGAAATGCAAACATCCGTGTCATCATCGTGATTCAGGGTAATGAAAGACACGAACGGGTTCAATGCTTTTTCTTTGAACCCGTGTTTTAGATCTTAATAAAGTCCGCCGCCCGTTTTAACGATGACCGCTTTGCCCCCATCGGCTTGAACTTTGTAAACGCCTGGGAAAACAGCCACAAAATCTTGATCCGTCATTGGGGCTGATACCAAATAACGCGGATGTTTTGATGGAATGACATCACCAGGTTCAGTGACCCAGTTTTCGGTGAATGTGCCGTCGTTATTAAAAACGTACATGGCAGCAAGGCCTGCCGGGGATTTTGCTTGGGTTACAGAGGCGCAGACTTCTTTAGCCTCATCGGAAGCATTATAAAAATCTTTTAAGCGAGAACATACATTGTAACTAAAGCGCTGAACAAAGTCGCGCTCCCACGCACCCGTTAAATAAAGATCACCGAAGTTTTCCTTATCCAAACGGAAAAAATGGCGCTTCATATAGTACATGCTCATAAGAATTTTATTCTGTTCAACAGTGCTAGAGAAATCGCGATACACGCGAATCTTTTGCCCCTTCACCGTCGCGGGAACGGCCACGCGTTCCAAATTCAAATTCGTCGTTTGCCCGGCAGTCACGCGCACCATTTCAGGGTTGATCGAGTTTTCAAACCCAACAATGTAAGACCCTTCAGGAACGGCTTGCGGCGTATTTAAGTTAAAGAAAACAGGATCATCACACGCGCCGCGCTTCGAAGTATCACAACGTACCGCTTTCACTTTTTGCATGATCTGAAATTTACCCGCCTGACCATTCACCTGCAATGAACCGGTGGCTTGGGCCTGCGCAATCCCGGCAAACAATAAACTAGAGAAAATAATCCAGATATTTTTCATAATTTTCTCCTTAGAAAAGCTCGCCCTTGGCGCGGTAGTTTTTGATTGCCAGTTCGATGCGTTTATCTTGGCCGTAGGGGTCATCAACAAATCTCATTTTTGTTCCACTAGACATTGCAGATAAATACAACATATAAACTGGCATAGGATTTTTCAGATATACAGACATGTCCCAATATTTGTAATCGGCAACATTATATCCATCGCGAGGAATAAATGAGCGAACGCTTTTTTGGCTCCAGTCTGTTTTATCAAGATCTTCCCATCTAATTTTTGGTTCTTTGCCTTCTCCGTAAATTTTCCCCGAGATTAAATAGTCAGCGAGGTTCACAGCCTCCTCTAAACGCACGCAACCCGAGCTTTTATGTCTGTCTTGATATTTGTTTCTAAAAAGATCTGGATCATTAGTGTCATGCAAGTAAATTGCCCAAGGATTTTGTAAAGGGAACTTCACGACACCCAAGGCATTCTTAACAGATGGATTCTGTTTAATGTAATAATTGAAATTTTTCGGGGTGAGATTCTTCCAGTCAATATAGTACAAATCTCTTTCCGGAACTGGAGCTCCTGTGTTTTCCGACATAAGAACCATGTCATGTTCATCTAGATATCTTTTCCCGTAAGTGCGCAACTCTTGAAGCTTATCTTTAATGGTAATGCTTCGAGGAGCGGTCCAGTATGGATTGATATTCACATGCTTGATTACGTCTCTCATTGAAGGTGTTCTACGGAATGGCTGACCATTTACTGAGTTAAATGTTAGTATGGGATCTTCGATATCGCGACCAACATCATAAACACCGACTTCAGTCATCGCCAAGTTAACGAAAATATGTCGGGCTTCCATGTCGCGTGGTAACCAACGAAGCTTCTCCATATTGATGATTACTTTATTAATTAACTCATTCACATCTGTATTAAGAGCATTGATAGTACCAGAACTTCCCGCCGATATTTTTCCATCAGCAAATAGTCCATTATACTCCTGAAATTCAAAAACGACGGCCTCAAGCTCACTGTCATAAATGTCACTCGTAAGATTACCACCCTTATATCCCAACTCAGTTAGGCGAGTGCGCAGAGTTAGCACCAAAGGATTTTTGACATTTTTTTCTAAGGTCACCTTCGATTGAGGAATTTGTGCCCAAGAACCCTGTGCTTTCACCGTTCTTAGTTTTGCTAACATTCCCATCAAATTGGCATAATGATAGTGGTATTTAGGTGCAAAGTTCTCCAAGGCATCGGGCATTGATTGCGGACCATAAGAGACCGCCGTATTCAATTCTGCAAATTCTTTAAATATTTTCGCCGAAAATTTAATATCATCATCAATTTGCATTGGATCGAATCTTCCCACTGATAAGTGAGTCACATAACGAATCAGTGCTTCAGAAGCCGCCAACTCAAAAGTGATCCAGTTGCGAGGATTAGAAAGCGCCGCTTTATACAAATTCTCAACATCGCCATCCCAATAATCAGAGACATTGAGGCCATGGCGATCCGCCGTTAAAAGAATGCTACGGAGAGCCTGCGCCATTGCCGTGGGAGCACCATTTGAATCCACCCAAATAGCTTCGTATCCACGCAAAGAATAAAGTTTATTTAAAGTGTCTGAATGTAGGATGAAATTGCCCCAAGAGGGCTTAATGAGAGGAACCAAAGCCTGACGGCCTACGTAGTTTTGAATAACGGATGCTTCACCGTAAGCATGCGATACCACGGGGGCGAGCAAACCGAAGCCCATTCCGACAATTAAAGACCGCTTTATCCATGTTTTAAGCATAGCAATACCTCTTCCGAGGTTTTATAGTTCAAGGAAGGTGCCAGATCGAAATGGCCTGAGCCCCATTTCAAGTAACAAGGTTTTGACAGGAAACCTAAATCGTCACCTTTTTCAGTAAACACTTAGAACCCCGATACATATAATATAGATAGACGATTTCGTTCGTCTCAAAATGAGACTGTTGTATGGAATGCTCATTGAACTCTCCATTTATATGATGAGGAAACATCGCGCGAAAGCCATTAAACACAGTCTCGTTGTAGATACCCTATCCGTCTGTAAAACAATTTTGCAGTCTTCAGCCCGTGTCGCGCTCTCTTCGTTATTAATCTTATCAATGGTTTCTTGCGGACCTGGCGGAAGCCAAGGGCCTACACAGTACATTACCAATTATGGTTCAGATAAAAAGTTGCCTGATGATGACGGCTATACAGGATCCGGCGGAACCGGAGACGGTGGCGGCGGTCAAGGAATCTTGTGTTCCGCTGATGTCAAAAATCCTGAGTACCGATCTAAGCTTTTCGTTCGCGATATTTTTGAAGGCATTTATAACTCAAAATTGAAAATGAAAACCATGAGCGGCCCTTTTGGCGAGGGCTCTGAAAAGGTCGGCCCGGAATCGATTAAGTTTTTAATTTCTACATTGAAGTCATTCTATGGGCCCGCGATGCAACAACTAGAAATTGGCCGCGAAGAGTTCTGGCAAGAATTCGTATCTAGAATCTCCTTCTTAGATGAAGACGTTCGTCTTTACCCAAGCCAAGACGCCAACTCCCCAATCGCTTTACCCAACGGCTGCAAAATCGTGCAAATTGCATATTGGGATGACTCTACAGGACGCGGAGAAAATGGCACACTTTACATAGATAGAGCGCAATGGAAAAAGCTGGATTCTTTAAACAAGGTTGCATTGCTTGCACACGAGTATTTTTTTAAAGAAGCTCGCATCGCAGGATACAAAAATTCAGACTTGGTCCGTAGTCAATTAGCTCAGATATTTTCAAATTCTAATATAAAGCCTCTTTTCCCAGAGGGAAGTCAGCTGAACGGATATTGCAAGGGAACCAACCAGGCGGATCCCCACTCGGTGATTCACCTTTATACTGCTTCGACTCTTGGCGCGCGATACTTAGTAATCCCCTATTTCAGATCCTCAAATATTTCGATAAGTTCCCTAAAAGGTCAATCTTTCCGACTTCCAGATGATCGTGTGCAGAAAGCTTTAGAAGATATTTCTTCGATGTCAAAAAAGGAATTCTCAAATAAAATAAGCCCCGATTCCTCGCCCAAAGGATGGGCTGGGTACTTTAACTCCGCATCAACGAATATTCGAATCTCCATAGAAAATCCCTTCGTAATTAAGAAGGCAAGGGAGCGTGTTATTACAAAATCGGATGTGCGCATGAAGATTTTTGGTAAAATAAAAGATCATTTGATCGAAACGGTCTTTAAAAATGAACCGAGTTTTTTGGAAAATGAACTATTGATGCGAGCCTACATACACCTCAATGCAGAAATTGATACATTTATTCAAAAGGGAGAATATCCAAAGGCATTCCTGAGTTGGCACTCCGAATTATACAACCTAATAAATAGCCAGAAAGATGAAAAATTAAGAGGAACTTTAAATTTCCGTAAAGTTGTGATCGAATTGCCAATGCTACTTTACAAATACAGAACGGAACTTATATCAGAACAAGAACTCGAAAGTTTATTTGAAGATGATAAAAGATATTCAGAAGATACGTACTCCATACAGGGTATAGCGAAAGGCGAAAAGGGTAATGAAAATATCTATTTCGAACTCACCTGCTACTCAGGTTCGACTGTCTTTGCTTCTCAACCAGAAAATAACATTCTGAAAGGATCTCCCGTCCGCGCAGGTGATGACAAAGTACCCTTTCAGTTCCAGTACTCAGATTTTCGCACAAGAACGGATTACTTCGACGAGGAATATTATCGCGGCAAGATTGAGACCATGCTTTCCGCGGCTCTAAGTGGCCACAAAACAGAGATTGACCCGATGACCAAAACGGCAAGCCTAAAAACATGCGATCTCTATACAATTGATGGCTGCTCCGACGAACACCGGTTAGCGTACAAACTGGCAAGAACTAAGTCAGTTAATGTATATAGATGCCATAGTCCGAATTGGCTTAATGAACGGTTTGAAGTCACCCTAAATTCTTCGTCTCAAAGAAGGTGTATCGTCATTGAAATACCAGAGGAAAAAATGTACTACGAGATGAAGTTGGTTGAACAAAATGAGAAAATCCAAGATGAATATAATGTTATTCACACTTCGGAAGTCTCGTTGGTGCCAGAACCATCTTATCTAGACACCAGACGATTTCAAGAAAGACAGGCCGAGGGCAGGCAGCACGAACACAACCCCAACGACCCCGGCCCATAACAAAGCGCCGGGCCCTGAAACAGGACCTGGTACTATTTAGCCGGAGCAAGCAACGTGCGGAGATTGAATTCAACGATCAATTCGCCGTTTGTTTTTTGCAGAAGATTGTATTCGTAAGGCATGCCTTGTTCAGTATCAACGCACTCTTTGCCATTGAGTTTTTTAAGGCGATCGGTTTTTAATTTCACGGAACTTAAAATCACCGTACTAGTACCTTCGTTACAAGCTCTATCGTAAGTAGCCTGAGTGCGAGAAACCAAAACAGGAACTTTACGACCGTCCTGCAACAGGTACGTTCCTGTCGCATATTTCGTCGTGACTTCGCGTTCGTTGTTATACTTGCAACCCGTACCGAAGTTCATAAATTTTTGCAGTTCGTTCGCCCATGTGGATTTAGACGTCACACAAGACTTACCGGTTTTGCATTTGGATGTGAATCGACTGTCCTTTTTTAAAAGTGCTTCAATATTTGCATCCGAGCTTTTCGCACTTTCAATAGTAGACGAAAATACCGCGTCTTTCCCGATGGAAACCAACTGGGTATTCATGGTGAACTCAACGGTGTTCAACTGACCGTCGGACATTCTTCCTCCACGGAAGTTTTCAACGAAACGATCGCCTTTTGCCAAAGTTCCAAATGAACTTGTCCGACAGGCTTTGGATTTCACATTTAAAGACTTTAAGCGCGCAGCATAATCACTGTCCGTGATTGCTGCTTCATCGTTTAATGCTTCCACTTGAAAACGCGTGACGTCCATACGGCGATTGTCAGCCCCACCGCCTTCTTTTTTTGAACATGCCGCCAAAGATAAAGCCGCTAAGACTAATATATAACCAGCACGAACTTTCATCGAAACACTCCTTGAAAGCTGGCACTTTACCAGACTGTCCTTATCCTCAAAAACTGTCAAAAAACTATGAACCGGTTCTTACAAAACCGGTGCCCCATATCGTCACTTGAGCCGTTCAAAGCCTTCCCTTGCCTGAATATAAACGACATGGGACAATTCCCTCCATGATGACCTATCCAACCACTATCACACTTATTGGTGCCACCGGCCTTGTCGGCGGCGAGCTTCTTTCCATCCTTTCGCAAATCGCAGAGGTGAAAAATATCAAAGCCGTCACTCGCCGTCCCTTGGGGAAAATCCCTGCGCGCACCGAAAATATTGTAATGAACTTAGATCAGATGGAAGGACAGGTGGACGCCTTAAAGGCTGAAGTTTTCGTGTGCTGCCTGGGCACCACGATCAAAACCGCCGGATCCCAAGAGGCCTTTCGCAAAGTGGATTATGAGTACGTCATGAGCTTTGCCCGCGTGGCAGAAAAAGTGGGCGCAAAAAAATTCTTAGTGGTTTCGGCGATGGGCGCCGATGCAAATTCCAGCATCTTTTACAACCGAACCAAAGGTGAAATGGAGCGCGACCTGAAAGCTCTGAATATTCCGCAAATTGAAATCTTTCAGCCTTCTTTGATTTTGGGAGACAGAAAGGAACATCGTTCCGGTGAAGCCTTCGCCCAGAAATTATCACCACTCCTAAATCCACTGCTTGTGGGGCCTTTAAAAAAATACCGAGCGATTGAAGCGACGACTATCGCGAAAGCCATGACGATTGCGATCTTGGACTTCCATCCCGGCAGGCACACTTATCGTTCCGACAAAATCCAGAATATCGTGGACGAAACCGCAAAGCTTCGCCCGAAATAGTTTCTATTGAAATAAAGAGTCGACGAACTCTTGGGAAGAAAAAGGGCGCAAGTCTTGGATGCGCTCGCCCACCCCAATAAGCTTGATGGGAATTTGCAGTTCTTGCGCTAACCCCACAGCCACGCCCCCTTTGGCGGTGCCATCCATTTTGGTTAGAACAGCGCCCGTTAAGCCTAGAGCTGTATGAAACTCTTTAGCCTGCATCAAAGCATTTTGGCCCGAGTTGGCATCAAGCACGATCAACGTTTCATGGGGCGCCTCAGGGATGACCTTGGTCATCACGCGTTTCATTTTTTTGATTTCTTCCATCAAGTTTGCCTGCGTGTGCAAACGTCCTGCCGTATCAACGATAACAACATCATACCCTTGAGCTTTGCCTTTAGAAACGGCATCAAAAGCCACGGCACTTGGATCGGTGACTCCCTCTGGAGAGAAGATTTCAACCGCCGCGCGGTCCGTCCAAACCTTAAGCTGTCCCCCAGCTGCCGCACGGAAGGTGTCGCCCGCAGCGACTAAAACTTTTTTGCCTTCTTTTGCAAGTTGAGCCGAAATTTTACCAATTGATGTGGTTTTGCCTGCGCCGTTCACGCCAACAATCATCAAAACAGTCGGACCTTCAGCGGCAAATTTAATTTTAGAAAGAATGTTTTCATCACTCGCCGCCGAATGAGAATCGGCAAAGATGTTTTTAATTTCTTCTTTTAAAGCGACGCGCACTGTTTCGTAGTCGCCTTTTTCTTTTTTTGAAAGGCGATCTTCCACCGCACCCATTAAGCGCTGAACAGTTTTAGGACCCAGATCACTGGTATAAAGAACTTCTTCGATCTCTTCTAAGTGAGGTGCTGGGCCTGAAGATTTGAACAAACTGCGAATGCGTCCGAAAAGATTTTCTTCGGTTTTCTTTAAAGCCTCTTTCAGATCCACCGCTTTTTCAAAACTGGGTGCTTCGATATCGGAAACAATTTGGCCCGTGGAATCCACGTGGGCTAGTACTTGTTCTTCTTGCGCGACAGTTTCGGGAGGAATCAAATCTTTTTTGGCCGTGTGGGCAAGCTCTGCCGCCTTATCTTTGGCTTCGCTGCGCTTAAAGCTGCGATAACCCGCGTACATAATTACGCCGATAATCACCGTAAACAAGAGTGCTACGAAAAGTAGTAGAAGTTCGATCTGTTGGCCATGGCCGGGTGACATCATATTAAACCCTCGTTTTTGTGGCTTTTTTACCCTATGGAACCCCCTTAGACCAGCTTAAATTGGAATTGTTTCAAGGGGTGAAACACTGTTTCAAGGAATCTTTGACGCCTGAAACACCGCCTCGATATGTTTGAAACATGGAAACAGAATCAAGCGTCCAAAACTATGCTTCAGGTTTGTTGAAACGTGAACTGGAGCTTAGAAAACAAAAGAATCCTCGTTACTCTTTGCGCTCTTTCGCTAAAAATTTAGGCATGAGCCCCGCCCAGCTATCCCAGCTGATTTCTGGCAAAAGAAAGTTCAGTCCTGAAAGTTTACGTCAAGTTTCAGAGCAGCTGCATCTTTCCCCCGAACAAGTGGCGACTCTTTTTTCACGGACCCTCATGCCTCAACCCGCAGGCAGCCCCGAAGAACAAAAACGCAAAAAATTGGCCGAAGATGAGTTTCGCACCATCGCTGATTGGTATCACCTAGCCATTTTGTGCTTGGGTAAAATTCGCGGCGCCAACGCCGATGCTTTTTGGATGGCGGATCGCTTGGGCATCACGCCGGCTCAAGCCCGCGAAGCTTTAGCACGACTAGTTCGTTTGCAAATTATTGAAGAAGGTAAAATCTTTAAACGGAAAACCCCCTCCCTCAACATTTCCAGTGAGATTCCTTCGGCCGCGATCCAGTCCTATCATCATTCGCTATTGAATATGGCGCAGGAAAAATTACGCGACACTCCTCCCGAACGACGCGATTTTTCGGCGATGACGGTGGCCACCGACCCGGCTAAACTGCCAGAGATTCGAAAAATGATCGAAGAGTTTCAAGATCGCCTTGCGGCCTTTGCCGAGCCCGGAAATCCCCAAGAGGTCTTTGTATTTTCATGTCAGTTTTTTTCTTTGGAAAGGAATAAGTAATGCTTAGAATTCTTCTTGCTTCTACTTTATTGCTAACTGCTTGCGCCAGCCGAAAGTTAAGCCAACCGGCGGACCTCGTTTCGGCCTCAACCCAAGTGAACTTAGAAATCAGCTCTGAGATCATTCACGAATACACAGACCCTTACAACGTCGTGATGCAAATCAATCTTGAAAGCAAAGACGGACAATGGATCCGCGTGGATTCTGCAGAATTAGATCTCACAAACACGGATGGCATCGTTCAGAATATTATTATCGGTAAAGACCTGAATGCATGGCTACAAGCCAAGGCCGAAGAAAAAATGATCCGTGAACAAAATGCCGATATCACCTCTTTAGGTCTAATATCAGCAGGCATGGTGCTGGCCACTTTAGGAGCCACTCAAAATAACAATGGCACTTTGGCAGCAGGTGGCTTAGCGGTCGGCGGCGCCAGCTCTTATCTGATGTCGAATGAAATTCGTCGCAATAAAGCGGCAGCTCAACATGCCAAGTGGATTCCAGAGACCCATTTGTATGTGCCGTTTACAATTCCTTCTATGAGCTTAGTAAAGCGCTGGATCTTAATTAACTCCCCTTCAGGACGAGTTAATCGTAAAGCGATTTTACGTCTTAAGACCGTCGAGGGTGAAACATTGACCTACAATATTTATTTGGCGGGCAAATGATAAAACTAATACTGACGCTAACATCCTTGAGCTTTTTTGGCATAACCGCTTTTGCTAACGGAGAACGCGTGGGCAATGGCGGCGACATCGTGGTGTGCCCGAAGTCTCAAGACATCTTGGATTTTTACGAAAATGCGGGTGCCGTCCGTGCATTTAAAACCGAGGGCACGCGCGAGAAAGTCTTAGAAGAAGTTTTTCGCAACTTAGAACGTCTAAGCCCACGACAAGCCAAACAATACAAGACACGCGCGTCTGAATTTATGGACGATACGGAGTTTAAAAAAGATGTGGCCTTAACGGACATCAAAGACTCAAAGCATCTTTTCACACCGAAAGAAAAGGACTGCTCGGTCCAACAAATTGCGATTCGTCGTAAAGAAAAAGGTCTTGAAGGCAAACGCTTTATTGTGGATGAAACTTTGTGGAATCAGTTGTCGCCGCGAGGACAAGCGGGTCTTATCATGCATGAGGTGATTTACGAACACCTCTATAAACTCGGGGAAGAAGATTCCGTGCGAGCCCGCAAACTCAATGCCTATCTATTTTCGAACAAAGTTTTTGCGGACTCGCAGGACTCTTACTGGAGATTTATCACTGACTTGAACTTACCTATTTATCGGTAACTTTTTTTAAAACCCTGAGACATTTCCAATTTTTCTGGTCTGTCCTTCTTCAAAATCTTTTTCATCTAGCGGCAATAATGTTGCCGCTTCTTTTTTCACTTCCTTACGTGTCGCCACGGCTTTCGGAGTAAAAACTTTTTTATTCAAATGCTTTTCTGATTTTGGCTCAACAGCGCCAACACCATTCACGATACTGCGAAGATCTACAACCAAATCCGCCAGAAGAACCGCTTGGGCTGACATTTCCTCTGAGGACGCGGCCACTTCTTCAGATGAAGCCGCATTACCTTGCGTCGCTTGGTCCAACTGATTCATCGCCTTAGAGATTTGTTCTAAGCCGCTTGATTGTTCTTGGCTGGCCACAGAGATTTCGCTGTTGAGGTCTGAAACCTTTTTAACTGAGGTCACGATATCCTTCAAAACCACGCCACTTTGACTTGCAATGTGAGCGCCACTTTCACTCTTAGATACGTTATCTTGAATTAATGAAGTGATGTCTTTAGCCGCGGCCGCACTTCTTTGCGCTAAATTACGAACGGCTTCAGCGACAACCGCAAAACCTTTTCCTTGCTCCCCAGCGCGAGCGGCCTCGACGGCAGCATTCAGAGCCAAAAGATTTGTCTGGAACGCGATATCGTCAATCACGTTAATGATTTCTTCGATTTTTTTAGAACCTTTGGCAATCTCTTCCATGGCAGAGATCAGCTTATTGATCTCGCTTTCACCTTGTTCGGCAGATTCACGAGATTTTTGTGATAAAGCGTTGGCCTCCTTGGCATGATCGGCATTTAATTTGACCATGCTTGAAAGCTCTTCTAAAGAAGCTACGGTTTCTTCAAGTGAGGCTGCGGCCTCTGAAGATCCGGCAGAAAGCTGTTGGCTGGCCGCCGACAATTCATTACCCGACGCTGAAGTTTGATCTGCAGCACTTGAAATATCGCCACTGATGCGACCTAAGGATTTCGCCAAACTGCTTGCGAACATATATCCAATGGCCGTTGCCACGATAAATCCAAAACCGATTACGATGCCCACCAAAGTTTCTGCTCGACTAGAAGCCGCGGCCGCTTGCAATTTTGACTCGCTGACACGCGCATCATGGAAAGCCAAAAGATCGGAAAGAGCCTCATCATGGGGACGACGGACTTTCGGAATCTCTTCGTCAATCAACTTATCAAGTTTAGCTTGATGATCAGGCTGGCCTGCCAATTTGATAACTTCTTTGGCGACATCCGTGAACTGATTCCATGTCGTTTCGGTTTTTTTGAAATACGCTTCTTCTCCCGGTAAAAAAGGAGTTTCTAGATATTTTTTTGTGAACTCCTCATAACGAGCCAAAGACTCGTCGAATTCGCGGGAATAACGCGCGATTTCGTCCGGCGTTTTCGCCATTGTCGAGCGAAGCATCACACGGTTTGCTTCTTGCGCACGATACCGCAAACGACCTACCGCTTGAACATTCGGAAGGTTTTGATTAGAAATAACAGAGAAGATACCAACCACTTGGCGATTTGAATACCATCCGATACCGCCAACGACTATTAATAGTGCTGACAAGCAAATAAAAGCGGACAGCATCTTCGTTTTCAAACTCAAACTAGCAAACATCTTAATTTTCCCCCTAGTGGTGTTTTTATACCGTAAACAGAGCTTCAATTATCGGAGGAAGTCTTAGATTCTAGAGTCGAGGAACACTTTTATTTAATAATTTCTGAAATATCCACGCGAAATGCGAGGGCCAATTTATGAAGTGTATAAAGACTGGGAGAATGATGACCGGCTTCAAGCCTTTGGTAGTTGCGGAGATCAAAGCCAAAGGCTTCCATATTACGTTGCGAAAGGCCTTGCGCCTTTCGGAGCGACTTAATGTTAGCTGCAATTCTAATGAGAAGTTTATCGTACTTCAAATCCAATGATCCCACACCCGAAGTCTATATATACGGTGCTATTGTACCAGTGGTGTATTTATACCGTCTATTGGTCGAGGTTTAGGGATCATTAAATTATGTCAATGGCTGGCCATGCGACGGCGCTGCATTTCTTCTTTATAGAAATTTCTTTCGAAGCGGCGGTAGGAGTCCACACGAACTTCGGTTCCTAAGATCGTTTTCATGCGCTCTAAGCTCTCAAGTTCAAGATCACGCATTTTTTGAATGCCTTCTTTCACGAAGTCCGGATGAATTTGTCCGCGACGATCTTGCAGCTCTTTAACAATCGCTTTTGAGGCCGCCAAAACCTGGATGGATTTTTCTTCTTCTACACGCCAAGTCTTATACATGTATTGCGACACACTTTTATAGAGCTTTTGTTGAAATTCTTGATCTGCGTATACTTCTGGAAAGTTGCGTGTGTAAATGACAGCGTCGGTGTACGTTTCTTTAAGCTCTTCGCTTTGAGGGGGGTTGAAGCGACGACGCTCAAGATCATCTTTTCGACTTTGCACTTCACGCTGCACAAGAGTTTGCATCGGCGTGTTATCAGAGATGACTTTTTGATAAGCGACTTGAACGACAAAAAATAAAGCTAAACCGGCCGCAACACCTGAAAATGCCCACTGCAATTTTTCTTTTTTACGACGCTTCATTAAATCCTGAGGCTGCGCCATGGTCGCCGTATTTTGCGAGATATTTGCCACCTTACCTTCTAAGGCATCCATCATCTTAAATTCAAGCTCTTTAGAAATTTCTCTCCATTGAGGAGCTTGCATATGGCGCACGACTTCTTTTTCCACCACATTGAAAAGCTCTTTCACGATGCTTTCCTTACGGCGGATCACATCTTCGATGAGATCTTGCTCTAATTTCTTTAGACGTTTGGAGGTTTCGACACGCATTTCCTCTAAGCGTTGCTCCTCCGATTTTGCCATCTGAGACTTATCTTTTTCTAACTTTTCATTTAAAAAAACTTTTTGTGATTCGTATTCTTTAAATAAATGATCTTTACGGGATTCAATCCCGTTCACATCCATAGAAAGCTCTGCCTGCTTTTGCGCTAAGACTCGGACCGCTTTTTCTAAAAGCTCTTTATTGCCTTCAAGGTCCTTGTTAGCGGCCTGCAATTTTGCGAGATTTTCTTCTTCGACTTGGATAAAGTTCTTTAAGCGAACTTCCTCCGCCTCGATCTTCTGTTTTAATTTATTTTCTTCATCGGCCACCCACGTTTTGATTCGCGATTCTTCGGAATCAACAAGGGTTTTGACACGCGTTTCTTCTTGTTCGGCCCACGTTTTCACCCGCGTTTCTTCAGCCTCTAGCGATGCTTTAAGTTTTTCTTCTTCAGTCTGGCGCAAAATCGCCATTTCCTGCTGAAGATCCAAATTCGCTTGATTGTTTTTTTCTAGCTCTTCGACCGCATGTTTTAAGCGGTCTTCGGTGTCGGCTAAGTTTTTTTGAACGTATTCCAAGTTCACTTGACCCGCTTCAAGCTTGCCTTGCACTTCTTGAACCTGCAGACGGGTGAATTCTAAGACACGGTTGACCTCTTCACGCGAGGTTTCCATCAACATGCGGCCTTCGTATTCAGCCGTTTCTCGGGCTTGACGGAGAGCCTCCGCCTTTTGTTTTTCACCTTCAAGAGTGCTTTCCGCGATCAGGTTTTCTGCATCTTGGCGAGCCTTTTCGCGCAAGCCTTGGACATAGACGTCGACTTCTTCACGCAGCTCTTGAGCCATGTTGCGTGCGCTTTGCAAAAGCTCGCGACCCTGATTTTGGAAGTCCGCCAAAATAGCGTCGGCCTCTTTATGGGCCTCGCTTAAACGTGTTTGGTAAAAGGCTTCCGCTTGAGCTTGCGCTTCACGGGCTTTTTGATAGATGGCTTGAACGCGTTTTTCAGCTTGAGTTTCACCTTCAAGCACGATTTGCGCAGCCCGACGTTTAGCATCGTGCAAAAGCTTTTCGGCTTGGAATGAATTCTGAGCCGCGGCTTGGGCCGCTGGTGAAGCAGATGCAGGCACAGATTGCGCAAAATGTGGAGCGGGCATAGCCACAGTTTCCGCGATCTCGGCATCTTCGTCTTCGTAAACAGGTGCGGCAGGAGATTCAATCACCGGTTCTTCGGCAGGAAGCGGGTGCTCGATATCAATGTGCAGGATGTATTCGGACTTACCAAATTGAATCTTATCACTCCCCACCACATTGACGGGAGAGCCTTGGACAATACGTGTCCCGTTGATAAAAGTCCCGTTAGAGGAATTTTTATCTTCAATCCAAATCTGATTCCAGCGACGGGTGACCACAAGATGCACCCGGCTGACGTGATTGTCATTCAGCGTAATGTCGCAATCGACAGAACGGCCGATGGTGAACGAATCTCTGTTCACCTCTCGGCTGAGCGCCTGGTCCTTGCGCTGAATGGCGATCTTAAAATGACTCAAACTCTACGCTCCTCGCGCCACCGGCGTTTTGCTGATTTCTTTATTCAAAGAATCTTCCGCCAAGGCTTCGACTGCATCACGGTGTTCGTCAAACGGACGCTCGTTAGCAGGATAGTTGTTATTGTCACTGCGATACCATAATAAATCTAAAGCACTTTCAAAGCGATCTACCATCGACACATAAGAACGCTCTGGTGAAAGGATCACGTTGAATACATGTGATGCTAAAGAAAAGATAATACCGATGATTGAAGACTTCATCGCAAACGAGATTTCATGAAGGAAACGGTCCATGATATTTTTGCTGCCTTCAAGATCTTGCAAGTTCATTGTTCCTAAACCTTCAAGACCGCCCGCGATACCAATAAAGGTACCCAAGATCCCCGCGACAACGAAAAGACCCGGCAATATAGAAATCAGGTCATTCATCCCCACCATCGGAATCACACCGAACACGCGATTGAAACAAGGATTATGTTGCAATGTTGCTTTGGTGATATTCAAAAGCTTCGGATTGTTGTCATTCCATTTAAGGAATTTGACTTGTTTAAGAATGTCTTTCACCAACCACGCACAACCTTGGCGCACCAAGAAAAAGCGATCGCTGGCCGACATGATATTGTCGGGGCGACGACGCTTCATGCGATCACGAATTTCAAATACTTCGTAATAGGTTCTTTCTAAAAGCTTTTTTGAAAGCGAATAAAAAGACACATCTTGCACTTTGCCTGGTACTTCGGCATCGATAAAACGATTCACTCGTTTTTCGAATTCTTTCGCGAACCATTCATGACGGCGAACCGTATAATAAATGATTGAGCGGAAGAAAAGGCCAAAGCAAAACACGCTTAACATTATGTAAGGCAGCGTTACTACAAAATATTCTGCCAAAGCTTTAGTTGTCACATCCCACCTCTTTTATTTCTTTTGATCCATGCTAAATCGGATAATCACACGTTGCGCTTTTTTACAGTCGTTCTGCTTACAGAATTCGGCTGCCGTCGCAATGTTGCGATTTTGTACTTTCATCACTTCTAAGAAGCTTCGTCCCGAAACTTTCATCAAAGCCAACAATTCGCGTTGATGGTCGAAGCTCCCGCTTTGTTTTTCATCTAATAGATAACTAAAGATCGAGTTCGCACGGCGGTAGCTCAGATCCATGTTGTATTTTAATGCCGCTTTATCTTCCGCTTTAGAACTGTGCGGATCTACGAAACGACCTTGATAAGTGGGCGATGCAAAACCAATGATTTCCACCGCGGAAACTTTATCTGAAATTTTTGGATTACCAAAAAGTGATTTTGAATACACTGGCATCGCTTTTTCTAAGACCGACTTCATTTCGCGTTTTAAGCGATCCGAGTCACTGTCAAAGTAAGTTTGACCAAAATCCAGAACCACGTCGCCCGTTTGTAAATCAATGTCGGCTTTAACCCCGGCCTTCGCAAAACCTTTTTGAATTTCGTGGGCCACTTGCTTACGTGCTTCGATTTCTGCTTTTGCTTTTGCTAACTCACCTTGGGTGCTATTAAGTTTTCCGGCCAAAGCGGCTTTTTCCGCGGCTAAGCCCGCAAGCTTTCCGCCCATGCCTTGAAGCTCACCTTCTTTTTGCTGAAGTCGACCTTTGGTGGCTTGCAACTCTCCCACCGTTTGCCCTAAAGCACCTTTGGTGCTGGCAAGCTCACCACTGAGACCCTCGACTTCACCTTCTTTTTGTTGCAAGCGTCCTCGAGTGGCGGCCAATTCTCCTTGCGTCTGCCCCAACGCTCCCTTAGTGCTAGCCAATTGGCCACTTAGGCCAACCACTTCGCCTTCTTTTTGTTTCAACAGACCTTGGGTTGAAGCCAAAGCCCCTTGGGTTTTAGATAAAGTCCCTTTGGTGTTTTCTAGATGAGCTTGAGTATTGGCAAGCTCGCTTTGCACCTGCCCTAACTGGCGTGTCGCCGATTGGATCTGGTTTTCGTATTGGGAATTCATATTACGCAGCTGATCCAACTTCGCCTGGCTTTCGGCTTTGGCCTGCGCCATTTTAGCTTCGTAAGCTTTTTTAGAAAGCTTATTGGCTTTATAAGCCATGCGCAGGTCTTTCACGTGTTTGTCCAAAGCTTTTTCCGTTTGGGCAATACGGGCTTCACCTTGCGCAATCAACTGCTCTTTATTTTTGATGTCTTTGTTAAGCGTGTTGATTTGGCCTTCTTTAACGTCGATCTCCACATCTTGTTCAGCGATGAAGTCTTCACGAGTGGCAATTTTAGTCTTAGCCATCTTGTTTGAGTTTAAAACGTTACGAACCATTTGCTGGTATTTGTTCAATGCTTTGACTTTCGCTTCGTTTTCCGAAGCCTGCATCAACAACTTCTCTTTTTCTGATTTCGCGTCTTCTTGAAGCAAAGTGAGCTTATCCATCAGCTCTTCGTATTCTTGCACTTCGCTTTTAGAAGCTTGTTGTTGCATGTATTCGTTTTTTACCGACTCATACATTTTGAGTTGGTTTTCCATCTCTTCCACTTTCATCGAAAGCTTTTCATTTTCTATTTGAGTGCGCAGACCATCCGTCCCCGCGCGCAAAGAGGAGGTCACGTAAAGCAATAGAAAGATGCAACTTAATCCAAGGAATAAGTCGGAATATGATGTCCAGAAGCTGTCGTTGGACGCATGTTCCTTATTCTTACTATAATTAAAAGACATAGCGAAACACCCCACCTTTGAAGATCTTATCAACAGTTTCGGAAGAGTCGGTGTCTTAAGAGAGGACTAATTTGGGTTTGTTTCGAGAGAATTGAACAATTTTTTTTCAATCCCGTATTGAGACAAGAGAGTTCCAAGAAAGTGCAGAATGTTTTGACGAGTCAGTTAAGAAGCGGTCGAAATGTCCGCGAAAAACTATTTAATTTGAGAAGCAAGATCAGATAATTTGATTCCCGAAAGATAATGCATAGAGTTCTGTTCAATACCTTCGGCCACCTCAGACAGCAGCGTTCCCATATTACAGCTGACCACACACTGCTTGTAAGGCTCTTTACATGGAGTCGCCATCAACTTTTTATCAAGCACGGCTTCATAGATATCTTTCAGCGTGATCTCTTTGGGCGACTTTGTCATACGAATGCCGCCCGCCTTGCCTTTGAAGGTTTCAAGAAGGCCCGCCTCAACAAGCTTAGAAACCAACCGGCGAATGACGGTGGGATTAGTACGAATGCTAGAGGCCAGCTCTTCAGACGTCATTAAATCCGGCTTGTGATAAGCCAGAACTGTCATGAGATGGACTGAGACTGAAAACCTTTGGTCGACCATGAATCCACTGTACTACAGCCAAGCCCCAGACACAATGCTGACGTTTTTTGAGGCATTTATGACAAATGTAAGGGGGTCTTATTTTAAATGTGCTTTTTACTGTTGCATTTAAAATCCAGGATCGGTATATTGTGCGTATGTCTGTTACGTTAAGTCCTAATGGACTGGTAACAGACTTTAATAAGAATGGAGAGCTCCATGAGCCAAACTTCAGTGAGTGACGCTTTAACCTGGCGTTATGCCGTTAAGAAATACAACCCCGACGCTAAAATTTCGGCGACGGACTGGAAGGCCTTAACGCAAAGTCTTCTTCTAGCGCCCTCTTCTTACGGACTGCAGCCGTATAAATTCATCGTGGTTGAAAATCCAGCGGTGCGAGAAAAGTTGAAGACAGTGTCTTGGAATCAAACACAAGTCACCGATGCCAGTCACTACGTCGTCTTCTTATACAAAGACAATGTGGATGAACGCTTCATTCAAAAATACGTGGATCGCATCGCCGAAGTGCGCGGAGCGACCCCAGAATCATTGGAAGGTTTTAAAGCCATGATGGTTCAAAATATCGCCCAGGCCCCAGAAGAAAAAACTCGGGTGTGGGCCCAACGACAAGCATACATAGCGATGGGCTTCCTTCTTGAAACCGCCGCCTTACTAAAAGTTGACGCCACCCCCATGGAAGGCTTCGATCCCGCAGCCTACGACAACATCTTAGGATTGGAAGGTTCAGGTTGGAAGACCGTCGCGAGTGTAGCCCTTGGTTATCGTCATACGGATGATGCCTTTCAGAATCTCAAAAAAGTTCGTTTCGCAGAGGACTCAGTCATTGAGTACGTGAAGTAACGAACTCCCTCCCTCGACTATTTACGCCGATCGGCGTTTTTAAAGCCCTTGCCGTTCCTCCCGGCGAGGGCTTTTCTTTGGACCACATGTAACAAGCATTGAAAGAAAAACCTTCCTATGTGAAAAGACCTAAGCTATCAAGGTAGTACGGGGACCTATGCTGAAATATTTTATTTCTGTAGCACTGATTTCTTTCACATATATCGCATCAGCCCAATTCACCACACAAAGTAAACAAGAAACTGTCATCACCTGCCATTACGACGAGGTCCTTACGATGGACGTATGGACTTCGTATGGCCCCTCGGCCCCCATCAATGAGTTTAAAGATTTTATCCGTAAGAAATATGGCAAAAACGTGGATCTGCATGTTCGCCGCACTTTAAAGCCAGAGGATTTTTATGATCGCGTGCGCGCCGGCATTTCGGATATTATTTCACCGTCGCATAACTTTTTGAAAGACGAGCGCACACATTTTATCAAAAACAATCTGATCATTCCGATTGATCCAGAAATCGTCACCAATCTTAAAGACGTACAAACTCACTTTATCGAAAACGATTTCGTCACTAGCAAAGGAAAACTTTACGGTGTGCCACTGGCCGCCGGGCCTTACGGGCTTCTTTATAATGTCGACCAAATCGCCACGGCGCCCACAAGCTGGAATATTTTATGGGCGCCAGAGATGAAGGGCCGCTATTCGCTTTCATTGGATTTTTACGAAGCCAATATTTATTTAACGGCCTTGGCGATGGGATATAAAAACGATCAACTGCACGACATTTCTTTGTTAAACACAAAGAAATTCCGCCTCAAGCTCACACAGCTCTTAACCAATGCGAACTTCTGGCAGGGCACACCTCACTCCGATGCTTTGAAAAAATCTGTCCTGACCACGAGCTGGGGACTTTCCACTTCGATCTCAGGTCCTGATGCCCAAAAATGGCGGATGGCCCAACCGAAAGAGGGAGTGAGCATGTGGGTGGATTATTTAGCGGTGACTAAAAACGTGCGCCGCAATCCCTTTGCTACGACTTTAGCGATGGAATGGGCGAATTTTGTTTTAGGTAAATCATTCCAACAAACAATTTTAGAAAAGAAATATCTGTCGCCCTTAAAAATCTCCTCTTTACCATCCATGGAGTTGGAGTCCGATATCAAGTATTTGTCGGACCAAAGAGCCTATTGGCCCGTTCTCACCGTGCGTGAACGCAACGGCCTGAAACTTATGTACGATCAAATTTTAGCCCAGATTAAAAAAGAAAAAAGCCGCTGATTTCTCAGCGGCTTTTTACGTCGTCCTTCAATACATCGATTAGTGAATATCTTGAAGAGATACAGACACCATTGTCGACACACCACGCTCTTGCATGGTCACGCCGTACAATTTTTTAGCAACTTCCATCGTATGTTTATTATGCGTCACTACGATGATTTGCGAACGTTTGGCCATTTCACGAACCAAGTCGTTGAATCGGAATACGTTGGCATCATCAAGTGGCGCATCAACCTCATCCAGTAAGCAATACGGAGAAGGCTTCACCAAGAAGATCGAGAACACAAGCGCCACCGCCGTCAGGGCTTTTTCGCCCCCCGACATCAATGAGACGTTTTGAGTTTTCTTTCCCGGAGGGCGAGCGATGATTTCAATACCCGCCTCATTCTTCTCTGTTTCTTCAACCATTTCAAGCCATGCTTCCCCGCCACCGAAAAGGACTGGGAATACACGAGTGAAACGATCGTTAACCAAGTCAAAGGTCTCTTTGAAACGTTTAGAACAGATGCGGTTGATACGATCGATCACTTTACGCAATTGTTCTTTAGCTTCGGTTAAGTCCGCATGTTGTTTCGTTAAGAACTCATAACGTTGAGCGGTCTCTTCGTATTCTTCGATTGCTGACAAGTTCACTTCGCCGATCTTCGCCAATTTCTCACGAAGCTCTTTCAGTTCACCTTCTGCGGTTAAGAAGTCACCTTCGCGGCCCGCGTATTTTTCAACAACGTCTGGAAGGTTGAGCATGTAACGTTCACGCACTTGATCAATCAAGTACTGCTCTTTCATCTTCGCTTGTTCAAGCTTCAATTGAGAGTCATTCATTTTGTGTTGTCTTTCGTTGCGCGCGCGTTGTGAAGACATGGCTTCATCTTCCAACTGGCGAACGGTTTCAGACATCACTTCGTATTCGTCTTTAGTGCGAGCCACTGACAATTTCATTGTCTCGACTTCGTCTAACAAACGTTCAAATTCGATTTTCTTTTCTTCCAGAGTCATCTGGCTTTCAGTCATTTGCGAACTGTAGCCTTGAGCTTCCTCGTTCATACGAGTCAACTGACCGTCTAAGTCATTCAAAGACTTCGTCACCATTTCAAGCTGACGAAGAACCCCTTGGTATTCTTGAGTCTTCGAAGCCGATTTAACCTGTAAATCAGTGACTTCCGCCTGCATGCCATCAAAGCCCGTGCGCGTGAAGCTAAGTTCTTTGTTTAAAGTCTCAACTTCCATTTCAAGAACAGTTTTCTTTTCACGAGCTTCTTGAAGAGCGATTGTCAGCTCTTCCATCTTTTGCTCTTGAACTTCCACTTGTTCAGTCAATTTTTTAACTTCGCGCTCTTGGCGTTCAACGGCCGTTTGGGCGTTGACTAGTTCGTTTTCCGCACGTTCTAGGTCTTTACGAAGTTCGGTGACTTTGATTTCTTGCTCAACCTTACGTTTTTGCGCGCCTTCAAAGTCGTTAACGACGTTAGTTAATTGTTCTTCCGTTTTTTTCAAAGCGGCTTGAGCCAGCGCTAATTTACCCGCGTACTCATCTTTACGATCAGAAAGTTCTTTGATTTCACGACGACGTTTTAAAACGCCTGAATCTGCTGATTCCGTCGATCCACCTGTCAAAACTCCGTCAGCTGTGAGCGTGTCACCGTCAAGGGTAACAAATGTCCAACCTTCATAACGTGGGCGAAGAGCCAACGCCGTGCGGATAGAATCCACGATGGCTACGCCATCAAGCAAGTAAGCCACAGTGCCTTTAAACTTATCCGCCGCTTGAACTACGTCTTTCAAAATAGCTTGAACGCCGGTTTCATTTTCAGGCGCCGAAGCACGGTGCAAGCTTTGCGAACTGCTTTGCGCTGACAAGAAGCTAGAACGACCGGTTTTTTGTTCTTTCAAATGATCAACAGCTTCCAACGCCACGTCAGAGTCGGAAGAAAGAAGCATTTGCAGGCGTGAGCCCAGGGCCGCTTCCATCGCGACTTCGTACTGCGCCGGAACTTCAACAACCTCGGATACCGGTTGAAAATGAGTGACCACCGAACCATCAGCCATCAACTCTTGTGTTTTGGTTTTCTGCCAAAGCATGACTTGTTTCACGCCTTCTTGGAAACCTTCGAAGTTGTTTTGCAAGTTTTCTAAACCGTACAAACGAGAAGCAACCTCATTCAAGCTGTCTTTGAACTGTTCCATCTCAGCACGTTTAGTAGCGGCACTTTCCGTCAGGATTTTTTTATTCGCTTCAAACGATTCGAAATCATTCGCCAAATCCAATTGCATTTGACGTTCTTTTTCTAGCTCGTTGAAAACTTTTTTACGGCGGCCCTCAAACTCAACGTGTTTTTCACGAAGTTCGTTTAGGACCAATTGCTCGTTATCTTGACGGTCCGTCAAATCAGAGATTTGCGAACGTAAAGAGTTTACACGCGCATCCAAGGAAGACTCAGACTGACCGACCGCGAATAGATCACGGCGTTTCACCGTCAATTCTTCATCGACTTGTGAAATGCGGTTGTTCGAGTTTTGGAAGATTTCATTTTTTTCTGTGAATTGAGCCGTTAAAGTTTCGGCTTCTTCTTTAAGCTCTGCGACCTGAGAATCCAAAGTCGCTTTATCACGAGCCAACAACTCTTGACGGGCTTGCTGTTCTTGCAAGATCGTGCCGGTCATCTGTTCATTACGACGAGCCTGTTCGATTTCAAAACGAAGCTCTTGGATTTCCATTTCTTTTTTCTGAACTGTTGATTGTTTTGCAAAAAACTCAGTTTGTTGCGATTCAACCAGCTTTTCTTTTTCCAAGATTTGAAGCTTCAAAACTTCTAATTGCCCCTGAAGAGTGGAAAGGTTTGTTTCACCTTCCACTTCCATGCTTTGTGCTTCGTTGAAGATATTTTGCGCTTCGTCCGCCGCACGTTTCAACTCTACGTACTGAGCTGAAGACAACCAGAGGTCCAAATCTTCGATTTGGTTTTTGATGTTACGATAACGTTCCGCACGTTGGGCTTGTCTTTGCAAAGAATCAATTTGGCGCTTTAACTCGCCGATGATGTCTTGCAAACGCACCAAATTTTGGTCCGTAGAAATAAGTTTTCTTTGCGATTCTTTTTTACGAGCTTTGAACTTCGTAATCCCGGCCGCTTCTTCGATCAACATACGACGATCTTCAGCTTTAGCCGTGATGATTTTACCGATCATACCTTGAGCGATGATCGAGAAACCTTTAGAGCCCGCACCCGTATCCATAAAGATCTCTTGCACGTCTTTTAAACGCGCTGGTTCTTTATTGATGAAGTACTCCCCCTCACCATTTCGGTGAAGACGACGCGTGACCATGATTTCAGAATGTTTAATATACTTTGCCGGAAAAGCTCCGCCGTCGTTTTCAAGCGTCAACGAAACTTCGCACATCCCCAAGGGGGCGTAACCTTCGGCACCGCCAAAGATAACGTCGGTCATTTGCGAGCCGCGCAGATCTTTCGCGGACATCTCGCCCATAACCCACATAAGGGCGTCGACGATATTGGACTTACCACAACCGTTAGGCCCTACGATACCCGTAATGCCGGCGTCGAAATGAATGACGGTGCGATCTTTAAAAGACTTAAAACCAATGAGTTCAATTTTCTTAATTCTCAAAGTACAATCCCCTCGGCTTGCTTTATTTCGACCCTGCCGAAATAACGTCTTTCGCTTGCGCAGCCTGCGCCTCACCCGTCCTTGGTCTAGCTAGACAAAAGCCCATTTCACTGTCCAAGGAGTCCGAGACTATGTCAACTGTAGGGTCTAAAAAGAAGTACAGAAGCTTAAAAAGAAGGCAAAGTTTCGAGCGTATTTATTGCGACGCGTTTGAGATGTGACGCGTTTGCTTAGGGGATGAGCATTTCAAAAATATAAACGGCGCACCTTTCTGGGGTACGCCGAGTATTTAAATGGGAAGTGAACGATCGGAAATTATTGGCAGTAAACGCCTGAAGTACCGTATTGCATCTGGCTCAGAGTCATACCAGAGCAATTCATTTGAGTGACTTGTTGATAACCGTAGTTCGCATAAGAGATCTGACCACAAGTCATCGTTGGAGTACAAAGAACTGGTGTTCCACCTGCGCCGTACATAAGACCGCTGCAAGTTTGCGCATAACCGTTATTATAGTTGTAACCAGAACCGTATTGGCTTTGGCAAGTTGTGCCGTAACCAGTACCGTAACCCGTTGTCGCACAATAAGTAGAGCTTACTTGAGTTTGTACACCGTTAGTAATTTGGTAACACATATTACCGATCAATTGATAGTTAGGGTAACTAGCGCAGTAAGTTTGGTTCGTCATAGTGTAAGCACCACCACCAACTTGGTAACATTGTCCGTTGGCCCAGCCGTAACCAGCAGTCGCTACTGATTGGCAAGAACTCAATGGAGTTGTTGTTCCGTTATATAGACATTGTCCATTTGATAGGACGTATCCACTTGTGTTTGCTGAACCACCGCCGTTATCGCTTTTTCCGCAGTTTGCTAAAACTAAGGTCATTGCAATCAACGACATCGCCTTAAAGATTTTATAGATCGTAGTATATGTTTTCATAATTTCACTTCCTTTATACCTATTCCCTAAAGCAAGAGCGTTGCCAACCCTCATGGCATACCCGAAAACCCAAGTGTTTCAAGGTATTAAGGCATTGTGGAGGGACTGTGTATGGGACTAAAACTGACTGTTCCGTTGACATTGCCGCAAATGGGCAGCCCCAAAAGTGTCACTGTGTTTGAAATATGTACCACTCTGAAACACGAGAAATTTCCAAAAGTTTCAATCTGCCGCTATTTCATTTAAAAAAGAGCCTATGAATTCCACGCTTTTAACTCTCCTTCTTACCACACTCTTTAGCGTCTCCGCTTTAGCTCTTGTGACGCCTCCGCCAAGCAAGCTCACCGATTGCTCTGCCAATGGTTGGTCTTTACGTCGTATTGGAGAGGGGGATGCATTGGCTTTCAAAGAGGTGGAAGAAAAGTGCGTGGCCCGCTTTCAAATCTCTCCACAAACAGCGCAAATTCACAATGGCTGGAGGGCCGAAATCGAAGACCCTTTGCGATTCGAACATGGCACCTTAGCGATCTATGAATTTTCGACTTATGTCCCCACGCAACTCAACGAGGGGGACATCCCCAATTTGGTGTTCGCTCAATGGCATGATAACAAGGCTCCCGGTGTGGCCGCGGAACGCCCGCCTTTTTCAATCCGCCTCAAAAACGGAAAATTCGTGCTCCCTCTTTTCAACGAAAACGTGATTCGCAAACAGGGCCTTAAAGGACCGGGACAAATCCTTTACGCTCAACCCGCCGTTTACGGGCAATGGACACGTTGGAAAGTTCGCGCTTTGTGGTCCGCTGACAACAAGGGCCGTATCGAAGTGTGGATGAATAATCGAAAAGTCGCGAATTATCGCGGCCCCGTCGGCTACCGTGCCGACAGCACCGCCCCTTATTTTAAGCTGGGAATTTATACGACAGAGTCCTTTTCTAGACCGTTATGGATTTACCACACAGACTATAAAAGGACTCACACCGGCGGCCACTCCACCCTTTCCGCACCTCGCGGTGTCGACCGACCGTAGGTGTAAGCTAGTGCAGTTTCTTACCCAGCAACGCCGCACGAGCGGCCGCAAGTCTGGCGATAGGCACTCGGAACGGTGAACAAGATACGTAATCAAGCCCCACACGGTGGAAGAACTCGATAGAATCTGGATCGCCACCATGCTCTCCGCACACGCCCACCTTCAGATGAGGTTTTGTGCGACGACCTAAATCCGTTCCCATTCTTACTAAGGAACCCACGCCTTGTTGGTCAATCGACATGAATGGATCTTTAGGTAGAATTCCCGTCGACACATACGTGCCCAAGAACCGGCCTGAGTCATCACGAGAAAGACCCAAGGTCGTTTGCGTTAGGTCATTCGTGCCAAAGCTAAAGAAGTCCGCGTATTCCGCAATGGAATCCGCCGTGATCGCGGCACGAGGAAGCTCGATCATCGTGCCTACTTGGTAATCAAATTTGATACCTTTTTCCGCTTGAACTTTTTTAACTTCATTCACCGTTAACACACGAAGAGTGTCGAGCTCTTTGTCTGTTGCAATCAATGGAATCATGATTTCTGGAATTAATTTTTTCCCTTCAGAAATCAATTGGCAAGCCGCTTCGGCGATCGCACGCACTTGCATAGCATAGATCTCCGGATAGGTGATCGCCAAACGGCAACCGCGGTGACCCAACATCGGATTAAACTCATGCAAAGATTTTACTTTCGAACGAAGACGTTCAAAGTCTGTCCCGATACGTTTTGCCAAATCCTTCGTTTCTTCATCCGTGTGAGGCACGAACTCATGAAGAGGTGGATCCAACAAACGAATTGTCACCGGCAAGCCGTCCATAATTTTAAACAACTGATAAAAGTCATCACGTTGCATTGGCAAGAGTTTCGCCAAAGCTCTTTCGCGCTCTGTTTTATTATCCGCGATAATCATTTCACGAACCGCATCGATACGATCCGGGCCAAAGAACATATGTTCGGTACGGCAAAGACCGATACCTTCCGCGCCAAAGTTGCGCGCGGTTTGCGCGTCTTTAGGCGTGTCGGCATTGGTGCGCACTTTTAATTTGCGAACGCCGTCGGCGATTTTCATGATACGTTCAAAAGTGCCTTCTAATTTAGGCTCAATCGTTTTGACTTCGCCTAAATAAACTTCACCCGTAGAACCGTCTAAAGTGATCACGTCACCTTTTTTAAGAACGTAACCTTTTACTTTCATCGTTTCGTTACGATAGTCGACATCAACATCACCACAACCGGCCACACAGCATTTACCCATACCGCGCGCAACAACCGCCGCATGCGATGTCATACCACCCCGTGAGGTCAAGATACCTTGAGCGGCAATCATACCCGCGATGTCTTCAGGAGACGTCTCTACCCGAACCAAGATAACTTTCTTACCTTGTTCTTTCCACTCAACGGCTTCTTCAGAGCTAAATACGATCTGGCCATTCACCCCACCCGGAGATGCAGGAAGACCTTTCGCTAAAACAGTTTTTTGCGCTTTGGGATCTAATGTTGGATGTAAAAGCTGATCTAAAGCCGAAGGCTCTAAACGCAAGATCGCTTCTTGTTCGGTGATCAATTTTTCATCGATCATGTCACACGCAATTTTTAATGCCGCCGCGGCTGTGCGTTTTCCATTACGAGTTTGCAGCATCCACAAAGTTCCTTTTTCAATGGTGAACTCGATGTCTTGCATATCGCGATAGTGAGCTTCTAATTTTTTATAAATCTCAACCAGTTGGTTGTAAGCATGAGGCAAAGCTTCTTCTAAAGACATCTGCCCTGAAGCTGCCGCCGCGATTTTGGTGATCGGCTGTGGCGTGCGGATTCCCGCAACCACGTCTTCACCTTGAGCGTTGATTAAGAACTCTCCATAGAATGCTTTTTCACCTGTGGACGGATTTCTAGTAAACGCCACACCCGTTGCTGAATCATCCCCCATGTTTCCAAAGACCATGGATTGAACATTCACCGCGGTTCCCCAGCTTGCCGGGATGCTGTGAAGTTCACGGTAAGTGATCGCACGCGGAGTATTCCAAGAACTGAACACGGCAGAAACCGCACCCCACAATTGTTCCCAAGGATCTGCCGGAAAAGATTGGCCCGTCATTTGATGAACGAGATCTTTGAATTTTTTTACTAAAATCTTCAAGTCATCAACGGTCATTTCTGTATCAAGCTTGTAGTGTTTTTCTTCTTTTAAATCTTCCAAGGTCACTTCAAGAAGGGATGAGTTCATACCCATCACAACATCCGAATACATCTGGATAAAGCGACGGTAAGAATCCCAAGCAAAGCGTGGGTTGTTGGAAGACTTCGCTAAGCCTTCCACCGTTTGATCATTTAAGCCAAGATTTAAAATGGTATCCATCATCCCGGGCATGGAAGCGCGTGCGCCGGAACGAACCGAAACTAAAAGTGGATCTTTCACATCACCAAATTTTTTGCCTATCTTGGCTTCCACTTTCGCCATCGCCGCTGTGACGGCCGGACGAACCCATTCAGGAAGTTTGCCACCTGCTTCAGAGTAGTGAGTACAGATTTCAGTAGAGATGGTGAATCCGGGGGGCACCGGAATTCCCAAAGAAGTCATCTCTGCAAGATTGGCCCCTTTTCCACCCAAGATGTTTTTCATTCCGGCATTGCCTTCGCTTTCGCCGGCGGCGAAGAAGTAGACGAATTTTTGCGGAATGGTTGTTTTTGGTTTTTCTTCAGTGCTCACGTTGGTCTGCATAAAGCCCTCGAAAGTGATATGATGTCTTTAAGACACATAAAACACTTCTAAGTGCTGAACATCAATTGAAATTCGTGGAGCTTCGCGATGAGTTAAATGCAAATAAAAAGGGCATAAATCTTTTGCTGATTGATGCCCTTTTTCTTTAATTTTATTGCGGATTTACTATTTCAGCTTCTCTTCGATCACTTTGAAATCGATTCTTAGCTGTGGGTTGCTTTGCGTCGTATCCCAGGGAATATCCCCCCCCAGGATGATAGAGTTGGACTTAGTTTCATAAGTCCAACCTGTTCCATAGGTATTTGGAATCTCTTGATTGCCGTAAAATACGCGGATTGTCGTTACATCCGGAGTCTTTTTCAAACGGATTGAGTTTGCGGTGCGCTGAACGATGTCCTTCGCAAAATCCGCAAGCTTGCGTCCGAATTTTTTATCACAAAGGCTGACCACGTTGGGCTGGTCTTGTCCATTCACCGGCGCACCATTGGTCACGCTGGCCAAGAATTGCTCTAACTTTTCATCCAAAGGTTCAACACCTTTTAAGCAAGAGTCCGCCTCTTTGAACTTACGAATAGCACCGTAAGCCAAGACTTTTTCTGGATTGATCTTTTTAGTTAACAAAAAGCTCAAGAAGTCCTTGCCACTGATTCCCGACTGTTCCGCCGCATCCGTGATAAAGATGATCGCCAAGAAGGCTCCTGGACGGTAAAAATCCTTATTATAAGTCGACTGGTTAGGTTCTGAAAGAGCCGCTCTCACGGGCGCAAACATCATCTCTGTCGCGCTGCCATCAGTGCCTAAGAGCATACGACTAGACAGTTTACGAACGGCTTCCGTCGTATTTTTATCCACAAAATTTGGAAAGCCCGCAAGTTTACCGTAACTGCCAACATCGTCTCGTGCGCTCATATCCGTGGAAACAACGCCGATATGATAGTCAAGCAAAGTGGCTCTGGAAATTTCAGTTGCAAAAAGACGCGTATTGCGTGCCACTTCTTTTTGCGCTCTATCCATACTGCCGGAATTATCGATCACAAATAAAATATCTACGCGCGGATCATACACAACAAAGTCACTTGGCTTTTCCGTGACCTCTTCTTGCTTGATAATCGCTTCGGCTTCTAACTTTGGAACTTCTTTTGCACAACCCAATAAAGTCAAAAACACTGCTGACGACAGCAGAACGGGACGAACAAAGTTCATAGACTACTCCTTAGCTACGCTTTTCGCGCAACCTTTTTTGACATCCACTTTGTAATTAGAAAGCTCGTCAAACCAAATTTCTTTATCGTTAGCAAAGCTCATCGCATACTTAGAGTTAGATCCTGTCGATCCTTTTTTTGATTCCCCGCCGTTAGCGTGTTTCAAAAACTTAGAGGCCGAATCCACTTGTTGAATCATTTCAACTTCGACGATGTGCAAACGTTGCATCACTTGTTTTGAATCTTCTAGTTCCGCTTTGGCTAATTCTTGAATACGCTGATATCCAGCACCTTCCGTCATTTGTGCACGGATCTGAACTTGGTTTTTCAAAGTTTCAAAGTGTCCTTGCAGGTTGCCGAAAGTTAAAGACTTCGCGTAAAGCTGCTCTGCCACTTCCGATTCTTTCGTCAAAAACTGCTTTCTTTTGACCAACAAAACCAAGACTTCATCGCGTGAGGCCTGGTTCGGCAAAATATGAGCGTCTTTACCAAGTTTAGAAATATCAACCGGACCCGAAGCGATTAGTTTCATCAAATTTGTCGCCGCTGGTTGATTTGGATCCGCTGTTAGCTTTTCCAAAGCAATCAAGTGATCCCCGAACTGAGTTTTGATCGACTTCATCGTTTTCAAAACTCCTGGGTAATCACAAACTTTAAGGCTGCTAAAAGAACCTAAAAGATACGACTCAATCCCAACCCATCCTTTAAAGTGCGGGTAAGTCAGAGTTTTTGTGATCGCCATCGCATTTTGAGGCTCACCTTTTCTCATGTAAGCCCAAGCCATTTCTTCTTGTGCTTGAAACCAATAATCTGATTTTTTAGAGATCTTTTCGTAGTATTTTAAAGAAGCATCCAAAAAGCCATTTTGATAAAGCAAACGTCCCGCCGTGATGGTCATAAGATCCATATCGATCGGGTTGTTTTTAGCTTTCATCAAATGAGCCAAAACTTGGGCGGCTTTAGCTGAATCCCCGCGAATTCCCAGATTCAAAACCAATTGCCATTGCAAAAGGTTGCGTTCTACTGAGTCTACCGGCGTTTTTTTGATCAACTCGGTCAAAGCAGGAATTTCTTCGTTCACATAACTTTTTTGCAGAACCACGGCCATTTCAGCCGCGACACCAAAAGTCTGTGTCCAGAAGGGATGCCAAGTTACTTGCGCCATTCCCCATACTGGGTCTTTGTCATTCAAGTTTTCTTTCCATAAGCTGATCACCGAGTTGTCGATTTTTTCAGGATCTTTGATCGCCAAAAGACCTTCAACACCCGTCAGTTTCAAACCATTTTTATAATTTAAAAAAGATTCTAAGGCTTTGCCCGTTTCAGTTTGAGCAAACGCCGATCCGGTGAAAGCGGCACTCCATTGAAAAAGGGCTTTTTCGTAATTTTTTTCAACTAAGAATTGAAAAAAGATGTTTTGTTCGGCCGATGAAGGATTCACCGCTTTTTTAAGCTTAGCGATTTCTTCACTTTCAACGAATTGCGCTGCTGGTGTCGCATTTTTTCCTTCAAGGATGCTCATCAAGTCATCCTCAGCGAAGGCCACATTTTGCAAACTTACCAGCAACGATACTGTGGTTAATGAATGGACTAACTTCATAAGATCCAACCCACCTGTAATGAGGCCACACCAGTTAACATGTCTTCGGTACGATCATAATATTGAGCCGAATATTGTTCAGCACGGTATTCAACTCGGGTCGTTAGGTTTGACCCCAACCAGAAACCCAAGCCCGCACCCAAAGTCGCCACCCCTGCATTGCTAGACGCCATAGGAGAATTAGAGCCTAATTCCATCGTGCCGTAACCCGCCGTGAAGTAAGTATCAAAGTGCGCTACACCCCAGCTGCCAAAGCTTAATTTACCTACGATGGGGTACCAGTTGATCAAGCCCAATAGTTCTGATTTTGGATAAATCACTTGCGGGAATAAGATACTCGGGTTTTCAGGATTACGCTCGGCTTCTTGAGCCGCTTCACGCACCATCGCCGTGCCTTCTGGAGTTAACTTGTTAATGCCATAGTTGTATTTCGCACCAATGCTCCAGTGAGGATTGATGTGATAGTGAGCATTAAAACCAATGTTATTCGTACGGTTGTATGCATCCCCACCAAATACGCTTGATCCCTCTAAAGAAGCTTCCACGCGGTTGGTGCGATTGATAAAGCGGTTCTGCACCACTTCATTTTGAACTTCCGGATTTAAAGCTTGGGCTTTTAAGTACAAAGCTTCATTGCCACCGAAAGAATCTAGTTCTTGTTCAACTTGGGCAAAGGCACTCACGCTTGAAAATAATGCTAAAAAAAGAACAACTGATTTCATGGTGTCACCGCCTTCAATACGCGAACGTTGATATAAATAGTTGAAGATAATTTTTGAGCCGAGCGAGGCATTTCGTTATCCACGGTCAAAGCCAGAGAATAATTTCTGATCATCGCGTTGGTGGCATCAAAGGTAGCCACGCAATTTAGTTGCGCCTTATTGCCGCTAGCCGACTTACAAACAATCGAACTGCCAGGAAGTTGTTTTTCAAGATCTCCCACAGATGAAAGCGTCAAAACTCCATTTCCTGCGGGTTCAAAAATTGAAAAAGGATAAACTGCCATCGTGCCCTGATTCATGTCCGGAAAAACATCCAAAGTCATACGTGCTTTTTGTAATTTTGCTTCGATATCAAATTCGTGTTTATACACCTCAGACATCATGCCAAACTTCGACAAAGCAAACATTTCAAAGCAGTATCTGCCACTCGGAAAATACTCAAATTTCGTTAGATCTAATTGCAAAGTGCCGGAAAAGTTTTTTCCAACATTTTCATCCTGAACAATGCTTTTAACTTTGATCAAATGAGCAATGGAATTGCTGAAGTTATCATCACAATTACGGAAATTCAAAGTCACATCGTTTTTATCGATGGCATCGACATCTTCCATCGCAAAAGTCAAAGTTGCATACTTTTCACCCGCAATAAAAGGCCCTTGAGAAGTAACGCTTTTAACCACTGGGGCATCGTATTCATTAACAACCAAGATCGGTACTGCTCGAGATGCCGACATCGCGACTTGGCACACCGGGCTTGCTTTCGTGACGACGGAAACATTCAAAACAAAAACGGCACTGGGTACGCCAATGATCGCTTCCTTATTTGGAACCCAAGTAAAGACGCCTTTTTCAGGATCAAACTTTGCTCCAGGGAAGTCTTTCATGTTGTCGACTTTAAGTTCAAGCTCCAAGCCATCAATCATGGTGCGACCTGCAACTTGGACTTTTACTTCATCGTTGACGCGGGCATTGATGTAAGAAGGAGCATCAACAAACAACGTCTCTACCGGACAGGCTTTAGGGCCTTCGGGCTTCGTGATCGGTGGATTGTTAGTTTTTACTTTTTCTGGAGCATTGGCCAATGGATCTTGGTTAAACTCACACGCTGTAAAAAACAGAACACTTGTTAGTACCGCTAAAAGAATTCTCATATGTTACCCCTGCCCTTGTCTGCGTAATACGAACGGATAAGTTACTTTTACGTCCACGCCCCCTTGAGGCAATGGAAACTTCCACGTTTTCAAACGCATTGTAATACAATCTTCAACACCTTTATTTGCCATCGATGAGCTTTCCACATTGGCCGTTTTAACTAAACCGTTACCGCCGATGGTGAAACCCATTGCCACGCGACCACTCAAATTGGGCGTGCCTTGCAATGCCTGTTCATAACAAAAACGAACTTGGCCGATATTGCGACGGATGACTTCATCAATCGCTGATTTATCAAGACCAGAAGCCACTTCCGCTTCAGCACCCAATGGCACTGGCGCTCCACCTGCTGAACCAACAAGTGAAAGACTGCCGTAACCCGCCTGACCGCCGCCTTTACCTTTAGTGCCGTAACCACCGCCACCGGCAACGTTACCTCCGGTACCTAAAGCCGCCGAGGTAATACCTTTTCCATAAAGTGACGTTTGCACACCACCGCTACCCGCATTGCCCCCAAGGCCGATACCCGCTGTGGTATTCACCGCACCTAAGTTCAAACCGCCTTTTTGTTTGCCAGAGCGAAGACTGCCTAAAGCGGCCAATGCACCGGAACGTTTTACCAGTTCCGCACGTTTTGTTGGCATCTTCGTCGCTGTTTGATCGGCCATCATATTTGTTGTTGGCGCGACGGTTTTACGACGTTGTTCTTTGGCTTGGACGATTTTTACGACTTCTTGCTTTAATTGCTCATCAATTTTTTGACTCTCGCGAGGCGCAAATTTTTGAATCGAAACAATCGTCAATAAAAATGCAAAAGCGAGCAAAATAGAGGCTCGTAAATCACGACGACCATCTTGTTTTACCGGGATGTCCGCCGGAACCGCCGAAATCTCTTTAACTACTTTTAAAGTGCCAAAGCTTCCCAGCGGCAATGATTTATTCATCATTTCGTCAAAGTCTAAGTCCGCGATCGTGGAGAATTTGATTTTGTCTTTTTCTAATGCCGATGTATCCGTCACGACCTCAAAGCGTTTAGTGTCAAAGCGCTGAATGACCTGCGCTTTTTTCGACGTCACCGGGATCTGGCGAGTCACGTTACCAAGATTGTCTTCAAAAATCAGTCTTAGGTTACTCATTTAGATTTAACCTCTCCCAATGTCGCAGATTGTTTCATGCGATCTTTGAAATCTGTGCGAACACCAATCAAGCTGTTTAAAACTTTGTCTTCTTCAACCGTGGTCACCGCTTCATCGCTGAAGTGGTATTGACCGCTGACCAAAAGATCTTCGAAGTTAACGTCTTGTTTTTTATCTTTTACAGGAGCTGCTTTTTCCGGCGCTGCATTCGCCACCGCGCCTAATAACACGAGCATCATCAATGCGTATTTCATTATTGCTTCTCCTTAGGTTCTGCACTTGTGTTCAAAGAGGCCAAACGACCTTCTAGATATTCCACCATGCTCTTACGTTGCGCTTTTCTTTCTAAAGCCAAAGCTTCTTCAAGCGCACTTTTCGCAAATGGATTTTGTTTTAAATTGGTGCGAGCTTTTTCAAGTTCGGCCAAGCTTGGTTTGCTGACAGCACCCACCGCTGTTTTGATATCCACGGAAGCCGTGGACCAAGCAGTTTTCTGAGCTTCCGGAGCAATCGCCGCCACCGCTTCAATTTCTTCCGCGATGTATTTAGCCCATTCCATATTATTTGCCGCAAAAGCTTTATAAGTATCTAAAGCTGTTCCTTGCGCCCAGAACTCTTTCACTTTCGTTTCAGCCATTGTCGCCGTACTTTGATTCGGCGACACTTGTTGAGACAAGATCGTTAAGTATTCACTTTCTTGTTCAGGCGTCAGACCCGCTGGCATTGGTAAAGCCAAGGCTTCGTTATAAAAACGCATATTTTCTTTAGCCACTAAATCCAAGGCTAACAATTGCGAAGCCCAGTCACCCGCGGCAATCGCGCGATTTGCTAAGCCATCGGCTTTTTCTAACAACACCACTCGTGCTTTTAAGCTTTTGCCGATCGTGTTTTGGTTTTTAGTATCTAAGTTATGACTTGCAAGCTGAGTTCCTAAGGTTTTTACGTCACCCATTAAAAGGATCTTGTCGATCATCACAAACGCATCACCCTTGGCAGAACCTTTTTCTTTCGCGATTCTTTCTAAGACTTTGCGGTCATTGGTACGACCGTAAACTTCAAGACCGGCGCGAGCAAAAAGACCGGCGTTGTTTTTGAAGTAAGGTTTGTAGGTATCAAGGTCTTTCACCGGGTTTTTAGACAAACGAATTAACTGCATTGCGATCAATGCTTTTTTCTCGTCGTCTTTAGATTGGCGAAGATATTGATTGTAATAAGTTTGAGGATCTTTATCCGCAAGCTCTGAATACATCGCCAGCTTCAACATTCTTTCTTCTTGGGAAAGAGTGCTGAATTTCATTTGCTCTGCCGCTTTTAAAGCCGTGGCAAAATCAAGCTCAAGTTCGGCAAACCAAACCTTGCGACCTAAAGCGAACTCTTTTTCTTCCGCCGTCAAAGTCGGTTCACGCAAAAGATCTTCGGTTGCCACGCGAGCTTCGGTGATCTTATTTAGTTTTTCATTCAAGATGATTTTATTCTTTAAATAAACTTTGCGATCTTCCGGTGTCGCCCCCGCCGCATTAAACGACATCATCGTCGCCAAGGCTTGATCTGGTTGAGAATCCGCCAGCTTCGCCGTTTGGTTTAAGATGGATTTTTGTTGAATGTGTTGGAAGTCCGTTTTTTTCTCGGCAAACTTGCCCGCGTATTCTGAAGACCAGGCTTGCAAACGCGCATCGTCTTTTAACAACGCTAAAGCATCTAAAGAAAGTTCGGCTGCTTGTATTTGGATCTGACGAGACCCTTTTGAAGACATCGCCAAGTTTTTCAACTGATCCGCGGCCTTCACGTAATCACCTTTTTGGTAAATCGCATAAGTGCGCTGATACTGAACATCAAATGCTTTTTCTTTTGCAATCGACATCGTCAGGTAATCATCTTGTGCTGATGCCAAAAGTTTTTCGTCCTTGGCTTTTTCCGCATTTTCGATACCCAAAAGAAGATTTTTTTCTAATTTTTCGCTTTGAGATTTTTTCGCTGCGGTATCTGTTTCGGCATTATATTTCGCTAAGATCACTTTGTTCGCTAAAGCAGTCCACTCGACGGCTTGTGGATATTGACCGGCCGTAGCTGCGGCCTGCGAGCCCCATACATACATATCTTCGTCATTGGCGAAAACTTTGAAGTATTCGGTATAAGCATTTAAAAGCTCGGGGCTTGCTTTAGAACTTTCAAGGCGATTCCAACCAACAACAAACTGACGAAGACCTTTGGCTGATTCTTCGCAAGATTCAACCGTACAGTCCGTCGCACCCCAAAGGCTTAAACCTGTTTGGTAAGCTTTATTGGCAGCAGCATTGTTTTTCAAATCAAAGTTTAGTTGCGCGATACGTACTTGCGCCTCCAAGCGGCCTTTAGGATCTGCTTGGCGTTGGTAGACAAAATCCCAGACCTTTAAAGCTTGTTCTTTTTGTCCTAAACGCAAACCTTCACGCGCTAGCGTTGTCACTTGCTGAATTTTTGCCTGCTCTGGCGTCAAAGAATACAAGACATCGGCGTCAGAATTTTGGATTCCACGCGCGGCCATGATAGTCGCCGTGTCTTGCGAAACTTCGATTAAGAAGGAAGTATCTGCAACTCCGCGAGAAGAGGCCATACGCGATTGTAATTTTGGATTTTTAAGAATTTCTTGTAATTGCGTGATCGCAGATTCCATATTTCCCATACGGAACGCACACCATGCCTTACGATAAGCCGCCAACCCTTGCGAGCTAGCACCTTCCGTTGCCAAAACTTTGGCGTAAAGGTCTTGCGCTTTTTGGAAATCATTTTTACGGAAAGCCATTTCCGCCAGGCTTAAATTCGCCTCAGCCATCTCTGCTGGAGAAGAGGATGAACCCAACATCGCTAAATAGCTTTTTTCAGCTAAATCAGCTTTACCTTGAAGCTCATAAAGATGACCCATTTGCAGTTGCACCTTGGCGATCGACGTCGGCGGCACCTTCGTCAATGCTTCGCTGTAAAAGCTCAATGCTTTTTCACGGTCTTTATCACCCGCTTTACACACGGTGCATCCGTCATTTAATTCTTTCATTGAAAGTTGGCGCGCACGTTCGGCGTGTAAATCGGCCAAGCGCAAAAGCACACCGGCTCTGGCAGGGTCTGCCGGAGCCAAGCCCAGTTGCACTTGAGTTAATTTTTGAATTAATAGGTCTTGGGTGGTCTCTGAAGTTTGCGCGTAAGCAACCCCCGCTGTCGCCATCGTGGCTGTTGCAGATAAGATCAAAATCCCTTTTTTCATCGTGAGCCCCCTCGCCCCTTCAGAAAGCCGGTGCCCTAGCTATTTAAGGACAACGGCAAATTTAATATCGCTATACCCCGCTTGATTCATCCCCAAGATAATTTGGTTCAGAAGCTCGTACTTCACGCGGCGATCCGCTTGGATCGTCGCAATCCCTGGGAATTCCCCTTTAGGATTGGTTTCTTGGAATTTCTTACGAAGCTCCAACAACTCTGCCGTGATAGAGTTTGCGGTGACTAATTTATCTTCAAGATAGATTTTTCCATCATCAACTTTGATAACCGGATTTCTTTCAAGAACGGCCGCCAAGTGTGCTTTTGGAAGCTCTTGGTTTTTACCAATCATCAGGATTTCGCCCGTGCTTGAAAAGTTCATCAAAAGAAAGATGACCAGGATCGAAAAGGCATCAATCAAAGCAGTCAAAAGAAGATCCGCAGCGATTGAACGCTTATGCTTCGCCCCTTTGGGAGTGATGATAGAGTGACCCTCAAGGGTGCCCGTCAATACAGATGTCTTTAATACGCCATCAGCAATCACAAGTTCCCCCTAAAGTGGCGATACGCCAAGGTCATTCATTCCAACTTTTTTCATTTTATCCATTACGTCGATAATTTCTTCGTAAGCGGTTGAAGCCGTAGGTTGAATAAGACCGGTGTTAAGCGCTGGTTCTACTTGACGCAAATTAGCTAGGGCTTTTTCAAGACCTTCCCAATTTACTTGTTTATCAAGTTGAGCAACGCGGATTTTTCTTAAGTTCGCTGGAACTAGCGAACTCTGCTGGACTTCCAGATCCAAGTCCCCTTGCGGAGTCATACGAATCCAGACAAGCGGACTTTTCTTTGTGTCCTCTTGCGCCTGTCCACCGACAGCTTGTTTGACGTCCATCGAGCCCACGTTCAACCACACAGCGGTGATCAAAAGAAAGCAGATCGCGACCGACAAAAAGTCGATGAAGGGAACCAGGTTGACTTCAAAATCCAGATGCTTTTTAGACTGTTTCACTAACAGCTCCTACGCATTGATTTCGTTATTACGCTCAGACTTCGCATTGGCAGTTTTGATTTGATAAGCAGTCAGTGGCTCATAAGCATAGCTCAACCAGTTGTAAACTTTGAGTCCACCTTGGTTTAAGTCTTCAGCCAAACGATTCGCACGATTTTGCAAGATCGCGTAAGCTACTAGAGCTGGGATCGCCGCAATCAAACCGTAAGCTGTCGCATTCATCGCCTCAGAGATACCTGCTGAAAGCAAAGATGCTTTGTCCGCTGGATTTGCAAACGCCACAGCCGCGAAAGATTTAATCATACCCGAGATAGTTCCAAGAAGACCGGTCAACGTAGCTACGTTACCAAGCATTGTTAGGAAACCTGTGCGGTGATCAAGGTGAGCGTTTTCTTCAAGAAGAACTTCGTCCATTTTTCCTTGGATCTCTTCTTTGCCGCCTAAGTTTTTAGCTGCAAATGCACCCGCGGCAATCGCGCGCGCCACTGGATTTTGTGCCGAAGCCGCTTGAGCTTTCGTGATCACTTGATCCATTTCGCCACGACGAATAGACTCTTCAAAGCCTAGTGCGAATTGAGTTTGAGAGATTTTACGACGAACAAAAAGCGCGTACGCTCTTTCGATCATGATCGCGATAGACGATACCTGGATAAGTAAAATTGGCCACATCCAGAAGCCACCGTGTTCAAAAGCTAGTGCAAGTTTAGTTAAAAATTCCATGGATTCCCCTCCGATTACCAATAATTACAGACCATGGTCCTGAGGTTTGCAAAGTCAATTCAGGGTTTACACAGGACGTTATGAACAAATTTGTAACTATATCTTAAGGAAAACTTAATAATCCATGTGGAGTTGATTCCAAAAAACAAAAGCCGAACCTCTCGGCTCGGCTTTTATTCCTTCTCTTTATATATAGATAGGATCCCGGGAACTAAAACGACTTCAACTTACCCGCGATATACGAACTTAATTGCGACATCGCAATGCGCTCTTGCACCATGGTGTCGCGGTGACGAACCGTCACGGCTTGGTCATTGATGGTATCAAAGTCAACGGTCACACAGAACGGAGTTCCGGCTTCATCTTGACGACGGTAGCGCTTCCCGATGGATTGGGCTTCATCATAAGTGACATCAAAATCCATCGCCAAGTCATCACGCAGTTTTTCAGCGATCGAAGAAAGCTCTTCTTTTTTGGACAACGGCAAGATGGCTACTTTATAAGGCGCAATTTCCGGGTGCAGACCCAAAACCACGCGCACGTCTTCTTTGCCTTCAGCATCGGCCGTGATTTCTTCACGGTAAGCATCACACAAGAAAGCCAAAAACAGGCGATCACAACCCACCGCGGTTTCAATCACGTAAGGGATGTATTTTTCTTTGTTCGCTTCATCGAAATACTCAAGGTTTTTGCCCGAGAATTTTGAATGTTGAGACAAGTCAAAATCCGAACGATTATGGATACCTTCAAGTTCTGAATAACCCATGGGGAATTTGTATTCCACATCCACAGCCGCCTTGGCATAGTGGGCCAGTTTATCGTGGTCTTTGAATTTGATATTTTCTTTTTTGATGCCGTATTTGGTGTAGAAATTCATGCGAATTTCTTTCCACTGGTTGAAGTATTCCGCATCCGTTCCTGGTTTAACGAAATATTGCATCTCCATTTGTTCAAATTCACGCGTGCGGAAAATGAAATTACCCGGAGTGATTTCGTTACGGAAAGACTTGCCGATCGCCGCGATACCAAATGGAATTTTGTAACGGGATGACTGCTGGCAGTTTTGAAAGTTCACGAAGTGACCTTGAGCCGTTTCCGGACGCAAATAAACCACACTGCCCGTGTCTTCCAAAGGACCCATGTGAGTTTTAAACATCAAATTGAAGTTGCGCTCTTCAGAAAGATCTTTGCTGCCACAATTTGGACATTTTTTTTCATTGATATAAGAGTCGGTGTTATCCGCGCGAAAACGTGTTTTACAAGATTTGCAATCCACCAAAGGATCCGAAAAACCGTCCACGTGACCAGACGCTTTCCATACCATCGGATGCATCAAAATAGCGGCATCAATACCTACGATGTCCTTACGGCGAGTCATCGCATTCCACCAGGCCCGCTTGACATTCAACTTCATCAAAGAACCCAAAGGACCGTAATCCCAGCAACTAGCTAGACCTCCGTAAATTTCGCTGGATTGAAATACAAATCCGCGACGTTTGCTAAGACTCACAAGAGTGTTGAGGTCATCACAGTGCTTAATTTTCATGTCTTTGAGCTCCAAAAAGAGGTGAAGGGGCCCTTCATAATTACACTTCGGTCTAGAACGGGTCAAGAATTGGGGGCCCTCTCTTGATCTCGGACCAGCGCTTCCCGCAAGATAGTTTTATGCATCGCATATCATCGCTCATTTTATCACTGGGTTTAGTATTATCTTGGAGCCCGACCGCACACTCGGAGTCCGTCGCTGCTTTTGTCAGCAAAGAGGAACAAATCCGGGAACAAATGATCACCATTTCCCGCGAACTCGGGGTTACCTGCACTGAATGTCACAAAGTTACTAATTTTGCCGACGGATCTAAAAAGAGTTTCAAAGTTGGAAAAGAGCATATGAAGCTCACTCAAATGTTGAAAGAAAACGGCATGAACGGCAAAAATGGCCCGGCCGCTACTTGCTACATGTGTCATCGCGGCAAGCTTATGCCCGATTACAAAGAGCCCACCCCAAATAAAGCTCATTAAATCTTAAAATTTGTGTTCTTTTATTGAACCTGGTGAGCTTTAGCTGCGTCTAAAGTGGGTTGCATCATCAGAAAGGAACCACCTCATGAATCTGATAGATCTTTCGATCAAGCGCTCGGTTTTTGCCTGGACCCTTATGTTTGGCTTGATCATCTTCGGGGCAATCTCTTTAAATCGTATGGGAATCAGTGCCCTGCCCGATGTCGACTTTCCGATCGTGAATGTTTCTGTCAGTTATGAAGGTGCCGCCCCCGAAATCGTGGAAGCTGAGCTCTTAGACCCTATGGAGGAAGCTTTACTTTCAATTGAGGGTATTAAAGAAATGCGCTCTTCGGCAAGGCAAGGGCAAGGCTCAGTCACTTTAGAATTTGATATCAATCGTAATGTCGACGTTGTTCTACAAGAGGTGCAAACAGCGATGGGTCAAATTCGCTGGCCCACGGGGGTTGATCCGGCAGTCGTTAGAAAACAAAATCCCGAAGAAGACCCTATTATCATTTTTACGGTCTACGGCGAAGCTCCTCTTCGTGACATGCTGATCTGGGTGGATACTTATTTTATGGATCAGTTGAGGTTTTTGCCCGGAGTCGGAGATGTCAATATCACCGGTTTTTCGGAGCGCAACTTACGCGTATGGATTGATCCCGCAAAATTAAAAAAATACTACCTGACCGTCACCGATGTTGTTCAAGCTTTAAACCAACAACATCTAGAAAGTGCTGCCGGGCAATTTGTAAATGGTCAGCGCGAGCTGCGCGTGCGTTGGTTAGGCGAAGCCGCCTCCACTAAAGAAGTTGAAAATATCCAAATCATCAACCGCGGTGGAGCGCGCATTCAAGACGTTGTGATTCGCATCAAGGACGTGGCCCGGGTTGAAGATGGTCTTTCCGATATTCGCCGTCAAGGACGTGTGGAAGGCAAACAGGCCGTGGGTATCTCTATCCGTAAACAACGGGGGACGAACGAAGTCGAGGTCGCTAAGAACGTTCTTAAAAAAGTGGAGGAAATTAAAGATCAATTTCCCAAAGGATTTAACTACCGCGTGAGTGTCGACTTCACTCGCTCCACGGAAGCCACCGTGGATTTGACTATCGAAAAGCTGTGGGTCGCGGCGCTGATCACCATTTTAGTCTGCTTTTTGTTCTTAGGAAGCATTCAAGCCGCCATTAATATTTTGTTTTCCATTCCGACTTCGATTGTCGGCACCTTTACGATTCTTTATTTTTCCGGCTTCACTTTAAATCTTTTCACCCTTCTAGCCTTAACACTTTCAATTTCCATCGTGGTCGATGATGCAATCATGCTGCTAGAAAATATCGTGCGCCACTATCGCATGGGAAAGCCTTCCGCGAAGGCCGCTTCTGAAGGCGCAAAAGAAGTTCTACCCGCGGCGACCGCGGCCACGGCCGCCGTCATTGCGGTGTTCTTACCGGTCGTCTTTATGGACGGCATCATCGGTAAATTCTTTTTCCAATTCGGTGTCACCATGAGTGCGGCAGTTCTTTTGTCGCTTTTAGAAGCCGTCACCATCACTCCGATGCGGGCCGCCGCTCTTTTAAGAAACGAGCCCAAAGTGAATCGCTTTGAGGCATGGTTAGACCATCTCTTTGAACGCTTTGCGCACTCTTATCAAAACTCTTTAAAATTTACGATCCGATGGAAATACACCATCATAATCGCTTCGCTTTTATTTTTTGCCGGTTCTTTAGTTTTGATTACTAAAGTTCGTCAGGAATTCGTTCCTCCGCAAGATCAGGACTTTATCATCGTGACAGCGCAAGCTGTTCCCGGCACTTCTCTGGAAGCAACCACGGATTTCGCCATCCAAGTTGAAAAAATCGTGAAGGCTAATAAAAACGTTGAAGGCTTTTTCGTCTCTATTGGCGGCGGTGGTGGCGCCGCAAATGTGAATCAAATCTTTTTGCCGGTAAAACTGATTCCTAAAGCAGATCGTTCCGTGACCCATATGCAGGTGATGGAAGAGCTTCGCGGAGAATTGCGCAAAATCAAAGGATTAAGAATCAGCATGCGCGATATTTCCGCCCGCAATTTAAGCTCGGGACGACAAAATCCTTTGGCCGTGAACTTGCGAGGACCCGATCTTGAGGTTTTACAAAAAGCTTCTCAAGAACTGATGGATCGATTGGAAAAAGAAAAATTGGCCGTGGATTTAGACACCGACTTCCGCAAAGGTTTGCCAGAACTGATTTTAAAACCCGACCGCGCCGCCATGTCAGCCCGCGGAGTTTCCGTGCAAAGCGTGGGGGATGTATTGGCCGCCGGAGTCAGCGGACTTCGCCAAGGTCGTTACACAGCCGATGGCCGTCGTTATGATATTCGCTTTAAAATTGAAGAAGATAAAATTTCATCGCCCAAAGATTTTGAAAATCTGAATGCACGCAACAATTTCGGCAACCTCATCCCGCTTTCTCAGTTAGTGAAAATTGAAGAACAATCCACGATTCAAGGAATCAGTCGCGTGAACCGTCAACGCGCGATTTCGGTTTTCGGAAATTTAGGTCCGGGACAATCCCAATCCCACGTCTTAGAAAGAGCGGGCCAGATCGCCAAAGAAATATTGCCTCCGGGATATTCTTTTGCGCTCGAAGGAGCTTCGGCTGGCTTTGCGCAATCATTTCAAAGTCTTTACGGAGCAATGCTGGTCGGGGTTCTGGTCGCCTATATGATTTTAGCGGTGCAGTTTAACTCATTCATCCATCCGATCACGGTCCTTGTCGCCTTGCCATTCAGCGTGACCGGAGCCTTGGTGGCGTTATGGATGTTTGATGTGTCCTTGAATCTTTTCAGCTTCATTGGATTGATTGTCTTAATGGGGATCGCGAAAAAGAACTCGATCATGCTGGTGGAATTCACCAATCAGCATCGTGAAGGGAAGAAGTCACCGAACGAAGCCCTGCTTGAAGCTTGCCCGATTCGTCTGCGTCCGATTTTAATGACTTCTGTGGCGACGGTAGCGGCAGCAACACCTTTAGTGTTTGGTCATGGTATTGGTGCGGAAACGCGTTTGCCGATGGGCTTGGCGATTATCGGGGGAACCATTGTTTCAACGATCCTGACTTTGTTTGTCGTGCCGGCTTTATATATGGCTCTTGTGCCGCTTGAAAGTAAGCATAAGGTGGTTGATCTTTAGGATCGACCCCTTTTCTGAAAATAGTACCAACATGGTAACGCTTCCTTTGCCGCGTGATTGACTTCAGCTTCTGCAAACCATAAAAAATCGGCTCTTCACGGAGCTACAATGACTAGCGTTTTAACCAGAGCGATTCTTTTTACGTTTTTGTGCTTGGGAGTGACTGCAGTTTCTTGTGCCGGTGGTTTTTTTGTCGGCAATCCTGGACATGTCGTCATTTGTTTTGATCAAAATGCGGACCCTTCTTTTTTTAATGGCGGAGACATTTCCGCCCAAGGTTTACATCGCCTTAAATCGATGGATGTCTTAGATTTCTACTTGGCAAAAAAATGGCATCCCGAAAAATTGTCCGAGGCGCGACAATCGCAAATTTGTAAAATGGGGCCGGATGAAGTTTATAAAACACTTCTCAGTGCTTTTTCAAAGTTAGACGCCAATTTTGATGGGACCACCGAAGCCTGCCTGCAGATGGGAAAAACAGATATCGGAGTTAATGATGAATTGCCTTTCATTGATGACAAAACCTCTCTGCTTGATCTTCCGAAAAATTGCGTTTTAAAGCAGGCCATCATTCGCCAGGGTCCTCATTTTTATTTTAGTAAGCCGTTGTTAAAACGTCTTTCTAAGTCGAGCTGTCCGTCCCAAACGGGGATTTTGCGCGTTCATGAGCTTTTATTTACTTATGCGGTGAATTCCTATGGTCATGAGGATGGCGTTTTAACACGCCTTTTGGTCGCCGCCCTTTTAGCTGAAAACACATCAGAAGCCCGGAAGATTTATACTCAATTCGGGCCTTATAAGGCTCCCCTTTGCGATGGTGCTATGTGAAGGAATGCCTCTTCTTTTTACTTTTAACGGCGGCCTTACCCACCATGGCGGATGGTGCTCAAGTTGTTGTTTGTTTTAAGGACGCGGCAAAAACGAGTTTTTTTAATGGTGGGGATCTTTCCGCCGAAGGCGAAAAGAATCTAAAATCTATTCAACCTTTCATTGCTTGGACCAGTCAGAATAAAATTTTCGGTACTTTCGAAGAAGATACATTTTATGATGAAGTGTGGGCTCGTTTTCAGTGGGCCACGCCTCATCTGTTTCAACCGGTCTGGTGCTATTATCGCCAGGATCTAAAAAAAATAACAGAGCCTGCTACCACCGACGAGCTTCCGCTTTTGGATGACAACCAACTGCCAATAGCTTTGCCGAAAAACTGTGTTCTGCGCCAGGTTATTCTGCATACGTCCACGACCCAAGCTTATATTCCAAGCTTAATTAAACGCATTCGGATGTCCCAAGAAAAAACGATGTCTTTGCTACGCCTGCAACAAGATTTCACGCAGTTTTCAAAAGATGTTTACGGGCATCTTGACGCGGGTAGAGCCCGGATATTTCTGACCAGCCTGGTTGATGGAATTGACTCCGGAACAATGAAAAATCTGCTTCTTGAGCGTGACGGTATAGCTCCCTTGACGACCTACGAGGTCGAAATAGCCAGCAAACTTTATGGCCCCGCGACCAACCTCATTTGCGAAAAGAAAAAACATCAATGAAAAGCATTTATGAATTCGATGATTTTGTTGATTTTTTGAATGCCAGATTGCTAGACATTCAGAAAAAACGCCCCCGCTATTCGTTGCGTTCATGGAGTATGAAATTAGGTTTTTCCGCCCCGGGCCCGTTGTCGCGAATTTTAAGCCGAAAAAGAGAGCCGACTTTAGCACACGTTCTAAAAATTGCCAAAGCTCTCGAGTTTTCTGAACAAGAGCGCCTTTATGCGGAATGTTTGATTCAGTTTAGCAAACACAAATTTCCAGACTCTTACCGACAGATACAAGAAGCTTTACGGCCATCCAAACAAGTAAGTGTCAATCGCTTGAGCCTCAATGAATTTACGATGATTTCAGAGTGGTATTATGCGGCCATCATGGAGGCCCTCAGCCTGGATAAAGAATTTCGTTTGGCCAGTGATTTTAAATCCGTTTTAAGACCTCGACTGACCATCGTGCAAATTCAAAAAGCGCTCACCGTTCTTCAACAGGTGGGCATGATAAAAAAAGAAAATGACATTTATATCCGCATCAAAAAAGAAGAACTCAGCCATACCACCGTCGCTCAAAAAAGTGTCGCCCTAGGAAATTTCCACAGCCAAATGCTCGACTTGGCTAAAGAATCCATTCGCGATGTCCCACGCGAAAAAAGAAGCATTCAGGGTCTAACCTTGGCCATTAAAAAAGAAAACTATAATAAGATAGAATTCCTCCTCGCAAAATTTTATCAAGAAATCTTCAGTCTTTGTGAAGAAAACGCAGCCGACACCATTTATCAATTGAGCACAGCTTTTTTTCCTTTAGGCGAAAACAAATAGCCCTTATTGAATACAAAAATAACTAAACTTCTGACCTGCCGTTGCGGCCGCCGAAAGATTTAAGGTTAAAGAGGTCGTCGCGGAAACAACCCAATATCGAATCGCGCCCGCGTCGCCTTGCGAGGGGCTGACCACACAATAAGGGGCGGTGTTAAACGCCGTCGTAAAATTCACACGGCACGACGTGGGAGAGCCGCCGCCTAAAGTGATTTCCCCGCGAGTATCATTCCCCGAGATCGAGGGACTGGTTCCGCACGCCGTGATACTGGCACTGGGCGCCGAATTCGCAATATGACCGGCCACTTCTAATTTTGCCGTCGGAGATGTCGTGCCGATACCGATATTACCCGCGGACGTAATCGTCATGCGAGCTGTAGGCACTACCGATCCGGTATTACTTGTAAAAAACTGCAGGTTCCCACCAGAAGCGGTGCTTGTGACATTTTCAGCAAGAGTACTTTGAATATACGCAGCCGACCTCGCCGTGCCCGCAGAATCCAAGCCATAAAATGTGATTCGCCCCAAATTATCGCCGGCACTAGAAGCCGTAGGGGACGTCGAACTTCCCGCCCCATTTATCAAACTAATACCAGGATACCCGTCACCGGTTCCCGCAAAGTTTTGGACACTGATACCAGGATAACGAGCCACACTTGAACTGTTATTGATGACGCGAAAACGCGCTCCCTCATCATTGGCGATCAAGGCCATGCGATCGGTGGTCGTGGTCCCACCCAACGCAATATTGCCGCCCGATGTGATCGTCAATCTGGGTATATTATTGGTTTCTAGCGACACACTTTGTGCATCATTTGTTCCCACAAAGACCGAACTGCCCGTGGAGTTTCCTCCATTTAAAATATCTCCGGCTCCTCCTGCCACACTCTGAGCCGATTGCCACGCTGATCCGTCATACCATTTAAATTTGTTGCCATCACCTGAATCAATGGCGACGTCACCTAGGGCCGGACTTCCCGGCAACGCGGAAGCCACGATCCGCGTAGCTCCTCCCGAGCTGCCTCCAACATCCGGTGTACAAATTAGAATCCCCGCACCAGTGGTGCTCAAAACTTCTCCCGTAGTGCATGTCGGGACACCTGTTTTTAAAAAAAACTCGTTCGCCCAGTGGTTTCCTAATTTTTGGGATGCATACGCAAATCCGGCATAAGGAACAGATCGAATTTTATTATCGGGACTGATCACCTTCCACCCATTGCCGTCGTGGAAAAGAACGCGCAAAAGTCGTCCATCATCGGCGACGGGACTGTAAGTGCCACCACCTTCACAGGACATTGAACTTTGATTGGAAAAAGCATCCATCAGAGTGGAACTTGTAGATGGCGGATATAATTTAGTACCCGCTCCGATCGGCGTATCAAAGACGCCTTTCGAGTTGGTCATATCCACCGAATTGAGCCGCTCTCGATACAGCACGCACGTGCCCTGAGGGTTGGTGATGCGAAACTCGAAAGACACGTCGTCATATTCTAAAGGTACGCCTTTCGAACTGATGATGCGCCCTTGATAAGTGAGCTGTAAAGGTGATGCTAACACGTGTGAAGAGATCGCCACTAATACAAAAATATACCGAAAGGTTCTCATACTCCACTTGTCGGTGCTCACTTACATTTTCACAAGAGCTTGCAGCAAGGAAGTGTTACCAGCTTGGCTAACGTCTTAAGCTGATTTATTGAGGATGGCCTTATAGGCCGTCTCTAGAAACTCGGCCGACTCTGCCCCGGTGCAACGGCGTAACGCTGTCTGATAAGCTTCGGTCACGATGGGGATCGAAGCTCCAGCCGGAACTCCTAAAACTTCGTACGCATCCCAGCTGTGCCCATTGTAAATGAACATCACATTCAACGACTTCATTTTTGGAGTCATCGAGTGGTTGATAGGGCTATTTCTTGCCAATGCGGGCGCCGAGCTAGGCGCGTCGTGATCTGGGGCTTGTGAAATAGCTGGCTCTAGCACCGTGGGCGCTGTGTCGGGAGCTTTCATGTTAAGACGAGTGGGTTGAATCGGTCCGCCTCGTGAAACGAGGTACCAAAGCACAAACGCGCCGGCTCCTACCAAATTGATAGTCAAAAAGTCTTGGCTATTCATCCAAGTTCTATTATTCGTTGTCCGCAAGCATTTATCAAGGAGTCCCTATGGCTGCCCCCAATCCTTTTGAAAAACAGACCGGCATTCCCGGAGTGAAACACATTATTGCGATCAGCTCCGGTAAGGGGGGGGTGGGAAAAAGCACGGTGGCGACCAATCTTGCCATGGCTTTAAGCAAAAAAAGCAAGGTCGGTTTATTAGATGCCGATATTTATGGCCCGAGCATCCCTCGAATGTTAGGCGCTTTAGGACAAAAACCTCACATTAACGCCGAGACGAACCAGCTTGAACCCATCACCCGTTATGGGATGAAGTTGATGTCGATTGGATTCTTGATCGAAGAAAATTCGGCCGTGGTTTGGCGTGGACCAATGCTTTTTAAAGCCATGGACCAATTCCTGCGCGACGTAAACTGGGGAGAGCTGGATTATCTTTTGGTAGACCTGCCACCTGGGACTGGTGACATCCAATTGACCCTCGCGCAAAAAGTTCCACTTGCTGGTGCCGTGGTGGTTTCAACTCCACAAAACGTAGCTTTGCTTGACGTCAAAAAAGCAGTCGACATGTTTGAGCGCGTGAACGTGCCTTTATTGGGTATGGTTGAAAATATGGCTTATATGATCAACCCCGCCAATGGCGAAAAAATGCAGCTATTTCCTAAGGGCGAAATCGATAGCTACGCCAAAAGCAAAAACATTCCAAAACTAGGTGAAGTTCCCTTCAACCCGTCTGTAGGACTTTCTTGCGAAGCGGGCATTCCCGTGGTTGATGCCAACTCTGCGGGGGCGGAAGCTCAAAGCTTTATGCGTATGGCAGATCGCTTGCGCGAACTTTGTCCTTAATTTTTTTTCTCTTCCTCAGAACCCTCTTTCGGCTTAGAGGGTTCTAATAAATCAGATGAATCTTTATTTCCCGGCAACGGATTTTGTTTGGCTAAGTCCATCAGTTTTTCTTTAGGCTCTTCGATCGGCAAATTTTCTTCTTTCTTGGCGTCTTCTAAATTGTAAGCCGCCGCCCTGCGAATCTGCTCTTTGCGATCTGTTTGCGTGGATTTTTGGGCAGCATCTTGCACCAATTGAACTTTTAAGTCGTCGGCAAAAATAATTTCGCGGGCTTCATCGGGTATCGTGATGCCATTTACTAACAAGATATCTTTTGTCTTCATCATCGCGCGCGATTTCACTCTGGCTTCAGCGCTGTTCTTGGCATCTAACCACACCATGACCCTTAAGCGCACCGCGGACGGAGTCAACTCCTCCACCACCACGTTCGGCGCGGGGTCGGACAAAATCCCATTCACTTCTTTTAAGGCATTGATAATCAGCTCTTGAACACGCGAAATGGATTCATGATAACCAATGTTCACAAAAAACGAAGTGCGCATGCTGGGGTTCGCCGTGCGATTTTCAACGACCGACTGAATGACCATAATATTGGGAATAAGAATCAGATTTCCGTTAAAATCAATGATCGTGGTTCCACGCATATTGAGGTTTTGCACGTACCCTTGATGATCCCCGACCTTGATTAAATCCCCTTTTGTAAACGGACTGCGACTGGCTAGTAAAATACCAGCCAGATAATTTTCACCGATCCCTTTAAAGGCCAACGCGAAAAGCAGAGTCAGAAAACCCGTCGCCCCGATAATTGTGGCCTCAAGATTTGAAACCCCTACAATTCTTAACGCAAAATAAAATACCAGAATCCAGATCGGCACCATGGTCAGCCGCGTAACTAAAGCCAACAAAAAAGGATTGGGAATTCGCCACTTCCAAATATTTCTAATTCCGTCAGAAAGATACCCGCCAAAGAAAATAAAAAAGACGACCACAAAGATACTGATCAAAAGCACCGGTAGCATTTGCCACGCTTTTTGACCAAAATCACGCAGCTGTTCGATGACGGGCTCAATGTTGTCCGCCAGCGGCGGCTGCACCCGCACCTTGTTGATCACCGCCACCGTCATCGGCAAGCGTTGCGCGGTTTCTAAAAACACATTCAAGTGCTCGCGACTTTTGATGTTTCCTTCAAGCACCACGATGCCATCTTTGACTCGGATATGAATAGTTGAAAACCATCCTGATTCTTTCACCAGGCTTTGCAACTGATCCATGATTTTGCGATCACTTTCAGGGGTGGGAAACTCCAGAATCGGAAAACCAGGCGCGGCGACTTCGGCTTTTCCGTTATTGGAAGGCGTGGTTGTCGTGCGAATGATCGCACCCCACTGCGCGTGGGTGGTGGCGGAAATAATGGAAAACAAAACAAAGGCTAGTACTGCAAGATTCTTCATAAGCCTCCCTAGAATTATATAAATGCAAAACGGGCGATCCCTCAATGATAGCCAAGGGTTTTTGAGTAAAACCAATGGGGCTTTTGTCGCTTGGCACTCTGTTGATTTATATTAGGTCATGACCCGACGCGGGCACAATGCTATTTTGTATATTCAACAGTCACTTCATCCTAAGCAAGGATCACTGATGAAAGTTTACGTTTTCAAATCACTGCCACCATTTCTTTGGGGATACACGCGTGACATCCGTGCGATGTGGACTTTAGAGGAATGCGGGATAGCTTATGAAACCGTAGGACTTGATTGTGGTCCGAAGGGATTGCAAGAAGAAACTTGGTTTGCCGACGTATCGCCCTTCAAACAAGTCCCGGCCATTGATGATAATGGGTACGTTCTCACTGAATCCGGCGCCATCCTGCTATACCTAGCAGAAAAATCCGGAAAGCTGATCCCTTCCGACCTTCAAGGACGGGCGCAAGTGTATCGTTGGTTGATCACATCCTTAAACAATATCGAACTTTTTGCGTTGCCGATTTTATTTGCGGATCTTCAAGGGGACAACAATCCTCACTTAAAAGCTTTACGCCCTTGGTACGTCGAAGTTTTAGGACAATTCTTACCGACCATCGACGACATGTTGAAAAATCAAGAATTTATTACCGGTGATGTGTTCACCGTCGCGGATATTATTTTTGTGTGCGTGCTTCGCGAACTACGGAAAAACGAAGTTCTAAGCGGTTATCCTCAGATTGAAAAATACCGAAAGCGCTGTGAGGAACGTCCGGCGTTTATCAAAGTTCTAGAAAATTACGAAGACCGGCTAGGCATCGCCCGCGGCAGTGCGTGGTAAAATATTTTCCGCGCTCAAATCCATTTCACCTTCGTGGGTGCGCAAGGGACAACCCGCGCACCCGTCTATGATTCCATAAAAATATTCAAACCACTCAATAATCTCATGACTCTTTTGCAAAAATATTTAGTATCAAGACATGGCATTTAATATCAGAAATTTCGCAACCATCCGTATTTGTGTATCAAACGTTCAAAACAGTCGAGACTGGTACAAATCTTTTTTTGGTATTGAACCTATCGAGGATTTAGAAAACTTCGCCTCTTTCAGAATTGGAAATACTCTTTTTGATATCTCTCTCGCAGATCAAAAGTCACCTCTGTCCACGGGAGGATCGGTGGGTTACTGGTTGGTCGACAATCTGGAGAACGCTATTGCCAAAGCTAAGAGTCTAGATGGTCAAGTGTATCGTGGACCTCTTAGAGTGGACGAAGTTAAAAGAACCATCGTGCAAATAAAAGATCCTTACGGTAACGTTTTTGGTTTGGAAGCAGATTTATAATTCTTTGGTTCCTCCAGGTCATGCCCATGGAGGACTTTTTTCGTTTCATCCTTAAACACAAAACACCCCGATTTTCTGCACTCGAGACGATTTTCCGCTTTTTTGTGACGTATTTTGAGAATCGAATCTCACCCTCTTGAAAACAAAACTTTGGTCGAGCTATCCTAAAAGAGTTGAAACCGAAGGCTCGTGAGGCTTACCACGGGTAGGCGAATGCTTATTGGGCCAGCTAAGAAAGGACGCGAGATGAAACATAGAATACATGATCATCATGACGAACCACCGAAGTGACGTGCGAATCACCAGGATTGCTACCACGAGGTTTAATGCGGTCTGGGCCTCGATAAAGAATGACGGATAAACATTTAAGGTTGGATCTACGGGATGCTTCGGCCCGGCCGGGGCGATAAATAACTCAAAGGAGGTTCCTAGGGTTATACTCGTTAGGATTTAGATCCTTCCTTTGCCTCAAGGCAAACCAGTGGAAACGCTGGGACGCAAAGCTAAAGGGATGTCGGCGCAAGCCATGTCAGCCAGCTGCCAAAGGTCAATGAGTCACCTGAGGAATCAGAGGTGTGCATATGGAAGGTTCAAAGTTATATACATACAAGGATTGGTTTCATTCCCCTTAGCTTGCGAGTTATCACAGACGATTCCTCGCAAGCACTTTTTTAGGCGCAACAGGAATCTAAATTCCTACTCAATGACTTTCACGGAAAATTCAAAAACAGATCCCACCCCTGGGGTGCTTTGCATTTTTAATTCACCACCCATTTGCTCTACAAGCGCACGACTTATCGTCAGGCCTAAGCCTGAGCCGCCAAATTTGCGAGCCGTGGAGGCATCTTCTTGCGTGAAAGGACCAAAAACTAATTCCTGATTCTCGGGTCGAATGCCGATGCCCGTGTCACTGACCGACCAAATCGCACAATCGCCGTCCCGACGAAGGTGCAAGTGAACCGAACCCTCTTGCGTGAATTTGACCGCATTTCCTAAAAGATTCACTAAGACCTGCTGCAAGCGATGACGATCTCCCGTGACCATCGGCGGCCAATCGCCCTCGGTAATCACGCGCAATTGGATTTTCTTTTTTTCGCACTGAACGGCAAAAATTCCCTGCAAAGTGGATTGCAGTTCACGAATATCAAAAGCCCCTTTTTCCACCGTCAAACGCCCGCTTTCAATTCGGCTGATATCTAAGACATCATTCACCACCCCCAATAGCGATTCGGTACAACGATGAATCGTGCCGATATACTGCTGTTGTTCCGGGTTCAACGGCGTCTGCCCTAATAAATCACTGTAGCCCACAATGCTGTTTAATGGCGTGCGAATTTCGTGACTCATATTAGATAAAAATCTAGTTTTGATTTTTGAAAGATTCAAAGCTCGCTCGCGCTCTTTGATCAGAGCGGCTTCATACATCGTGCTTTTCTTAATTTCATGCAGGCCATTTTTAATTGCGATCAATAAAAAGACATCTTCAAAAATCACCCACGCGGTATGCTCTAGCCACCGCCACTCTGAAGCATTTAAAACTCCGTACACAGATAAAGGATAAATATAACCCCGGATCAAATGATCTAAGACAGTGACCACCGAAGCCGTGTAGATCACTTTGGCATCACGATAGTAGGCTAAAAAAGCCAATGATCCAAATATATGAAAATGGGCCTCGATCCGCCCGCCCATCAAGTGAATCAATAACGATGAATATAAAAGCTGCGCCACCGCCATCACATGACGAGTAAGAAAATCACCCGCCTGACGACGACTTAAATAAAATGGAAAAAGACAAATCAAGCCCCCCAGCAGGACGGAGGCCCACACGTGAAGGTGCACCTGTTTGGCCTCGCCAATCCAGGTGTAGGGCGAAATCACCACGGCCGCCAAAATTCCAAACACCCACTGCCCGATCATCAGCCAACCAAAAGCACGATCGATCTTGACGTAGTTATCGTGCTGACGAACTTCTTGCAAGGCTTGAGCTTCAGGAAGATAGCTGGAATTTTCCATCTAAGATCCCCCGAAGGTGTCTTTGGTATTTTGAAAAAGCGAGCATCCAAAAACAGCAGCCTCAACCACTTCGCTGAAACCTTGATGCACGATTTGCTCTAAGCTGCGGGTGCCAACACTGTCCCCCTCGTGTCCCCGCGAGGCCGTTAAGCCGCCATGAAAAAGCATGGCTCCATCCGGAGAGTACACAAAAACTTCCCCTGAAGTTGTTGCGCCAAATCGTTTGGCTTCATACCCTTCGTGATCCGGGGTGATCGCGGTGTTGGGAAAGCGCGAAGCCATTCGCCACAATTCCGTTTTTAGCCACTCGTCGGTCTGCCCTTTTGGTTTATAAAAGTAAATACGGGCACTTAATTTATTTTCAAACGTACCAAAAATTCTTTCTAACTGGACAAGGCTTGCCCGCGAACAAGGACAATAAGGATGCGCAAAAACTACCACCGTCGGCCGACGTGCGTCCAAGGTGATAGAATGTGAAGCCGGAATTCTTAAGGGCGCTTTTTTACTGATCGCTGCTTTGTTTTCATAGGACCAAAGAAATTGAAGTCCCACTCCCACACAGAGTATCCAGATCGTGACCGCTATCCATTTCTTCATAGATATGAGCATAGCTGGGTAAAATTTTGGAAGCAAACATGCAAAACTTTACTAAGCGTACACATTGTTAATTAACAAGTCCTACCTGACTACCAAGTTTTGTCATCAAACGAAGTTCATCTCATAATGAAACACCTTTTGGGAACGAGTAACGATATAGACACTTTAGCGACGCTTTCGGTGGCACCGGCATTGCTCTGGTCTAAGAGCATGAAAAAGCTGCTTTTATTTACCATGTCCATCTTACTTTCCCTGCCGGCCACATCGGCCCTCACGGATCAGGATTATGAACGGTATAATGACCTTAAGAAGTATTCCAATACTTTGGGTGACCTGATCGTTATCGACTATTATCAGCGGCAAAATCCTTCCCCTTACGCAATTTTAGACAAGAAAACCAAAATGCTTTATGTCCTAGATGAAAAAGCCCAGCGTTTAGCCACGTTAAAAGTTAAAACTTACGCCGGTGATGAGCTTGCCAAAGGGGGCTCTGGAATTTATTCCCTTTTGGGAGTGAAAGGCGGTGTTTATTTTGCGCGCGCGGAAAAAGATCAATCTGCTCATGGATTATTTTTCACCACCGAAACTCCGCCTTTAACTAAGGGGATGGTTTTGTATGTAGTCCCCGAGACAACGGCCCATCGCTTTCGTATTCGCAACCGCCATATCACATTTAACTCTGAAGATGTGCTGAAAAATTTAAAAGAGTTTAACTACACGCCTCGCAACTATACAGTCCATGAAACTCGCTTCACCACAGATCGCACGGATCGCTTTAGTCAGCGCTATGTTCAAGCATTAGAAAAACAAAAACCTCGTTTGATGGAGATCTATAAGTTAGAAAACGACGAATACAACCTGTTAGCTGAATTTGCTTATGGGGTTTTAGCTCCGGAAACTAATTTCGGAAAAAGCTGGACTTATCGCTTTAAAGAAATGGTTCCCTACATCGTGTCCTTAAGAAAAGGCAATGGCCTTGACACCTCTGATAACAGCCGCGGACCCACCCAAATCAAAGACATTCCAGAATTGATCACCAAGCACTATGGTATAGAAAAAGAAGATCTGTACGACCCCGAAAAAGCGGCCATTGCCACTTTAGGAAAATCAGCAGAGTTCTTAATACAGATTCGCAATCGCGCCGATCAACATCCGGGCATTACCGAAGAGACCCTGCAAAATTATATGTACTATCTTTATCAAGGGCGCCGATCCGAAATTATCAATAAAACCGCGACACCTTATTTTAGCATTAAGGGAAACCTGATTCGCGAGGCAATCAAAGGTTTTCATATCGAAGAGCGCTTTTAATTTTTTAAGACGTTAAAACAAAAAAAGGAATTGGTTCACCAATTCCTTTTTTGTTTTCTGATGAGCTTAAGCTTAATTAGAGGCGACCGGCGGAATTAAAATGCGCGTTCCCACTAAAAGTGTCGAAGCATTGCGGATATTGTTTTTCTGCTTGATATCGGTCAATGGCACATTGTAACGAGCCGCGATCACGGAAAGGTTTTCTCCACGACGAACCACGTGAACACGTTGTTTTGGCGCTGACTTAACAGGGGTTGCCTTAGCAACCGAGCTCGCCACCCCACGAGTCATGGATGTGCTGTCTGGATTTGGAACGATGATTTTCATTCCTACTTTCAACACACGACCGCGTTTGATGTTATTTAAGCGTTGAAGCTCAGAAACACTGGTCGAATACTTGCGCGCGATTGTGTATAAAGAATCACCCGATTGCACGATGTAATGACGACCATCAGCACTTACCGAAACTGTGTTTTTCACAACGGAGTCTGCATTTTTTGAACGTTTCGCCAAAGAACCTGCGGTGGTTGGACGATCTTTCACCGGTGTACGATCTGGAACATACAAACGCATGCCCACTTTCATGGGTTTACGACGAGGAAGATCATTCAAATCACGAAGGTAGGCCACCGTCGTACGATAACGGCGAGCAATCGTGCTTAAAGTATCACCACGACGAACACGATAAGATGTCGTATCGCCCGAGTCGGCGATGAACTGCACACTTTCAACCACGGATTCATTTGCCGCCACAACGGCCGTTTCTGTCATCCCTGGAGGAATACGTAAAACCAAATCAGAACCTTTCAGCGTCGCCACTTCACCTTTAAAACGAGGATTCAAAGCTTTGAAGTCTTCATAGTTCAAAGACAACTTATCGGCCATCGCGCGAAGATTCACTGCTTTAGTCAAAGTGATGTGATCAAACTCAATTGGTGGCAAGTAATCGATTTCGCCGAAACCATATTTATCTGGTTCTTTAGCGATCATTTTTGCCGCAATAAATTTAGGAACGTAATTGATTGTTTCTTTAGGCAAACGTTTTTTACGAGCTAGCTCCCAAAAATCACGCGTGTAGTGATTCATCACTTCACGCTTCACCCGGTTTTCACCCACGTTGTAAGAAGCCATCGCCAAATACCAAGATCCAAAAACTGAATATAAACCTTTGAAATATTCAGCCGCCGCTTGCGTGGCAAATACCGGGTCACGACGTTCGTCCACAAACGGTGTGATCTCTAAACCATACCGTTTTCCCGTTCCGCGAATAAACTGCCAGTAACCGACCGCCGAAGCGTGCGAGGTGGCATGCGAACTAAATCCGGACTCAATCAATGCGATATAGAACAAGTCTTCAGGAAGACCGTTATCACGCAAAACTTTTTTCATTAGTTTTTCATAACGAGTGGAACGAGCTAAGTAACGTTCCATATGAGGACGTCCCCGTCCTTGGAAATAGGCAATCCACTTTTCAACCAAGGGATTTACTTCTGTAGGAATTGTTTCCAACTCCTGATCGACCACCTTAGGGCCTTCCGGATCAGACAAACGGAATGAAGAGATGTCTTTGATCTCTGATTCCGAGGTTGGTCCCGTTCCTGGGATTTGTTTTGTTGAAGCACCATCATTTTTATGTGCACAACCAGCCATCATGGCCAGGACCAAAACCAGTGTGTAAAGTCTCCGCATGAGCCCTCTCTTTCGACGCAGGTTTTAGGCTACAGAAAGAAGGGCCATTTTTCAATAAAACAACGCCCTTATTTTGCCTTTTTATTCCGCAAATCCGCCCATAGGACGGGTTTTAAAGTCAGCGGGCCTTCATCGACTAGACGATAGAGCAAAATGTTGCGCAGTATGGCTTTCACGTAAAAACTGGTTTCTGTCCATGGAAGCTCATCAAACCACAGCTCATCTGCAATTTCGCTGCTTTGTTTTGTTAACAAAGCACTTACTTCGGGACGCAACTCGATCCAGATTTTAACTCTGGTAGGTCCTGCGTTATAAGCGGCGAGTGCGAACGGAATATTATCTTTGAACTGGTCTAACATCTGGGAAACATAGAACGAGCCCATCGGAATATTTACTTCGGGACGGAACATATCGTCGGGTAATTCAATTTTCAGTCCCAGTTTTTTTGAGACTTCTTGGGCCGTGGGCGGAATCATCTGCATCAAACCCAAAGCGTTGGACGTGGACACGGCTCGCAAATTAAAGCCACTTTCTTGACGAGTCAGACTGCGCAACACCACCGAGCTCACACCATAGCGTTCTGATTCGGCATTATAAAGATCTTTGAAAATCATGGGGTACCCGATTTTTAAAAACTGTTCTTGCCGCAAATGTGGATCTGCTTCCATCGCTTCGTTGACAAAACGAATCGCGGGCATGAATTGACCACGATCCGCAAACTTCTGGGCCATCGTCATTTTCAAAGTAGCATCTTTAATAGGCGGTAAGCCCGACAACTCTTTTTGAGCCTCCGTTAACCAGCCCGCCGCCGACAGTTCTTTAAAGCGCTGCCATGATTTTTTTTGTTCGCCCACAAGGTAAATATCACTTTGCAAAGAAATATTTTTTTCTTTCACCTCAGGCCAAGTCAGCTTCATATCTTGGGCTTCGGCGCGCAGTCTTAATCCGTAATACGAAAAAGGATAACGATTTATTAAGTCGGCCGCTTCAATCTTGGCGCGTTCGGGATTAGTTTGCTGTAAAGCGCGCACCAACCAATAACGACCGTTTAAGTCATAGCGATCCCGATTTTGCAAAAGCAGACGCTCTAACAGAGCCGAGCTGCTGGAATAATCTTTTTGACGATAATAAATCAAGCTCGAACGGAACAAAGCTTCCGCCGCTTCGTCAGAGCCATTATGCCCGACAATCAGTTTATTGAAGTATTTCAAAGCCTCGCCGTATTGACCTAAGAAATGAGCACTGCGCCCGGCCATCCATAATGCACTAGTGGCTTGGGCCGAGCCTGACAATTTTTCTGAGGCTTCTTCGGAAAGCTTTAAGGCGGCCGCGTAATCAGCCCGACGATGCAGATTTTGCGCCCACTCTAAAATCCGACTGCCATCCGCCTCTTCCATCAAATTCAGCGCTTTGCTTTTGGCATTGGCATCACTGATTTGCAGATAAATTTCTAAAGGACGATCTTTGAGTCGACGTGCCGAACGACTGCCCGGATATTGATTTAAAATAATCACCGCATCCTGAATGGCCGACGTGACTTCGTTTTGTTTCATCGACTGGCGAATCCGCTCTTCGATGCGGATTTCTTCACCCGTCTCTAGCGGAGCCGGAATTGGTAAAACGGTCGCCGTTTCTCCACGCGCTTTTTTAAGAAAATCCAATTTTTCTTGAAGGTAAGCGGAGTCTTTGTATTCTTGCGCTTGCTCAAACAAGAATTGCGCTTCGGGATAATTTACTTTCAACAATGCCAAATCACCCAACAACTGATAAACCAAAGCTTTTTGATCTTTACTGAGCTGATAGCGATCCGCCAGAATTTTTTCTAACGCCGTCACCGCTTTTAAATCTTTTTTGGCGACTTGTGCTTCTAATATTTTTAATCGCAAAGAACTGTAGCTTTGCGCCAAATCCGAAGACCAAGGACCTTCCGCGAAAAGCTTTTCATGCCCATCGATCGCATTTAAAGCCGCCTGAATTGACAAGGTTGAAGATCCTTTTTTATTTTCCTGTTCTGCACAATGAAGCCAAGCCAAAGCCACCCAGCCTTGCAGATCTTTAGACGTCGCAAAAACTTTAGGTGCTAGCTTAGAGCACTCCGACCATTTCAGACGAATTTCATAATCTTTCAGCTGTGATAACGGAGACAGCTTGGTTTTTTTTTCGCTTTTTAATGAATAAAGATCAACCACAGGCTTTGCGGGCAGATCTTTAAGCACAGAGATCTTAGAAACTTGAGCACCCACCGGGACACTGGCTGCTAGGGCCAACATCAGCACACTTGTTTTTTTCATCATCTACTCCTTCCCGGGAATTTCCTGAACGCGCTTAAATGGAACGGTTGGGAAAACTGACTTTTTCAAATACACATACGAAGATGCGCCTTTTTCCTGACGGAATTCAAATTCCGCCTTCCAATAAGCTTCTGCTAAGGTTTGATCCATGTAATCGGTGTCAGCTTTATCACAGAAATAAATTTCTAGTTCTGGAGAAAAGCTTTTCATACAGCCTTCATAACTCACAATCGGAAAGTCCCTCAGCAGCCACGGCCATGGCCATTGTTCAACCATTCCCACTTGCACTCGTGCAGTCTTTTCGGGATTGTTTTGCAAAAGGAAATCTATCACTTCATTTACTTCGTATGTGGAATTCACGTAAACATAGCGATGATCTAAATTAATTGGATTGCGATAGGAAGACTCATAAGAACTCCAAAGATTAAACAGTCCACCGAAAAACACTGCCACCATCAATCCCCAGCGAAGCTTGGGACTGGTGGTGTTTGCCAGATGATAAGCAATCACCAGGTAAAATCCCCAAACCAAACTGAGTATGCACCACACCGTTTTATAGGGAATCGCAGAATAAACGAAAAGCTGCACCAGCGAAAAAACGCTGATCAATTTAAGTCCACGGTGATGAGAAAACACCCCTGCCATGGCTAAAAGCACACCCAGAAGAACCAGGGGCTCTGCCTGCCACAAGGTATCTATCCAATAGAAAAAATATTTATCATGACCATTGCCATGAACACCGGTTTTCATCCAGGGTAAAAACGCGCGGAAAAAATCTATAAGGCCGGCAAAGTTTTTAAAAAAGCCGGTGAACATAACCAGAAAGGCCCAAAGCAAAATGGCAAGCAAAATACTTTGCTTATAAGTCCATGCCTGCTTCCAATCTCTAAGCGAAACCAATTCCCAGATTTTTTTGGGTCCTAATGCCAAGAGTCCCATCGCGAAACTAAAAAGCGTCACCGCAAAAGTTTCTTTCAGAGTGATCATACCAAAAAGGCCGATCATCAGGCAGTTTAAAGCCGTGCCGTCTTTTTCTTCCAGACTGCGCAGGATGCCCATTGCAAAAACCAACTGAAAAAATACGAACGGCATTTCATGGATGCCTGAACGCCCAAAAAAAATAAATGCCGGGCTGATCAGTAAAAGCCCCATCACCCAGCGACGCCACACCACACCGCCTAAAGACGGCAGCGCAAAAAGCATCACGCTTAACACGGCAAAAAGACTGGGCACTGCGCGCAAGGTCGTAATGCTTTTACCAAAAACGATTTCAAAAAAGCGTAAAACGTAAAAATACAAAGGACCGTGATAATTATTCGGGTCATATTTGTAATACCCCAGTTCAGCCACTTGGGATGAGAACCAACCATTGATGCCCTCATCAAAATGCACCGGTTTAAAGGTAAGACCATAAAAACGCGACGCCAAGACCGCGAGTCCCAGAACTATCAAGAACAAGGTTTGGAGGTATTTCGCTTCGGAGTTTTGCGTGACCTTGAATGATTTCATTGCTAACTATGGTAAAGATGGAATCCAGCGTGTCAACCCCACATTGTTCATTCGTGATTTATTTGTTTCGCGACTTAAAAGCGCTGCCGCTTTTTATTCAAGACTTTCGTGCTTTCTTTCAAAAATTTCCGCTGAATTACGAGCTGATTTGCGTCATTGACAGCACACCTGAAGAACATGTTTTAAAAGAACTGAAGTCAACGGCACCGCAAAATGAATCTTGGCAGATTCTGACTAATGCGGCAAAAATCGGACGCGCCCAAAGCCTGCAAAAAGGTGCAAGTCATGCCCGGGGTGAGCTCATCATCTTCCCTTCGCTGATGATGGCAACTCCCTTAGGCGATCTTTTTAAAATCCTGCAACATCTCATGTCCGAACCAAGCATGATGGCGTGCTGGGGTGAGCGCTATTCAAAAAAATCGGAAGTCATGACCCACAGCCTGCATGCTGCCCTGAAAACAGAAAATACTTTTAATAAAATTTTAAAAGAAAAAAATCCGCACAGCGCTCTAGATCCTTTGTGCGAAATTGGCGGTCTTCGTAAAACAGCTTGGTCTGAAATTGAAAATGCACCAGAGCTCAAAAAATCCAAAGGGTGGTTTTTAGCAAATCATTGTCAGAAAGTTTTAAGACAGAAAAACCTTCCCCAACATTTTTTGCATATTCATGATTCAGGACTGCGCCCGACCGACTTTTCTCTCTGGAGCGCAAGGTGGGAACTTTTACGCCAAAGTCTGTTTGAGACCCTGTAAAGCTTCATGCAGGTAATAATCCAACCATCGAGTGGACCCAAAAGGGGTGGCTTGTGCCGAAAGATATCCCATATGCCCGCCGCGAGCTTCGATATGCAGCTGCGTGCTTTTTGGAAATTCTGTTTTTAAATAATTCTCTGCTGATACAAAAGGATCATCGCCCGCCGTTAAAACATACGTCGGTGTTTTAATGTTCGGAATATAGTTTTTCGCCGAACATTGCGCATAATAATCCGCACGATTTTTAAATCCCGAGGCCGGGGCCGTATAGATCTCGTCAAAATCCCAAATCGTCGCCCATGGCGAAATCTCATAACGATCACTCAACCCCAGGCGATGTCTTTCTTGAACCAGCTTACGCAAGCTTAAAACGAAACGCATATCATAGATGCGGTTAAGACCTTTTTTTAGCAAGGCCGAGCCCTGGCCTAAATCAATCGGCCCATTCACCGCAATCGCCCCGTCCGGCAAATGAGTTCCGCGGAAACCGCCTAAAAGAGTTAGTAAGATATTGGCACTCATCGAATAACCAATAGCGATCAATTTTTTATTTGAAAATTTCCCGCGCAAGAATCCCAAAACAGCAGACATATCTTCAGCTCTGCCGGAATGATAAGGATGACGAGCCTCTAAAAAACCTTCCCCTGCGCCGCGATGATTCACAAGCACAAAGGTGTGCCCCAGTTGCTGGCACAAAAGAGCTGTGCGCTGCATGTAGTCCGAGTGCACATCACCCGACAAACCATGAAAAAGTGCGACCACCGTGTCCGAGGGGCCTTCAGTGATATAACAAAAAAGTCGATCCCCATCAGGAAGATCGACTTTATTTAAAGCTCCTAATTGCGAAAGCGTCGGCGATTTTAAAAAATGCCCCCACAGCGTTTGTGTGTGACCGCTGTTGGCCCAAAAGGGCGCTTTACATGGAAGAAGTTCTATTTTCCGCAATATACTGTTCCGTTTAAAGTTACGTATCCATCAGGACGATTCCCGCGAGGATCGTGATGCAACCAGTGAATCAGTCCACCCTTTGGTGTCCAGATAAACTGTCCACCCATGTCCACGACGTCACCTTCTTTTAAAGGAACGCGTGGGCACATGTCTGAATTGTACACGGCTTGAACTAATTTTCCATTGGAAAGCTGGACAACCCATTTTTGGTGCTCTCGGCCATTAGTATCGTCTGGAAGAATTGTCACGACCAACAAACCTGAGCCTTCCACAAAATTAACGGGACGACGATTGTTCACGGCATCAACTAAATCCGCATCCTCCCCATGACCCGCAATGCTTTGGCGTTTTTCAATTTCACGCTCTATGTGCGGAGGAGGATTTTTAGGCTTGGCTTTCGCACTTGCCTCTAGACCCATAGCCAAACTTAGGAAACACAATAGAACCGCAAAATAAAATTTCACCCAAAACCCCCCTGCTTGTAAGCGGACCGGAGTTTGGCTAATTCGCTTTCATTCAGCAACGTCTCTGTCAGGCATTATAATTTTTACTTGTACTCGATCTGCTCGATGGTGACGAACTCTTCACCGGCCGGTTTCACAAGCCTCACTTCATCGCCGACTTTCTTGCCTAAGAGGGCTTTTGCCACCGGGGATTTCCATGAAATGCGACCCATTTTCGGGTCAAACTCGTCTTCCCCTACGATTTGGTACACAAACTCTTCGCCGTCCTCGTTAGTTATAGTCACGGTAGCTGAAAAAAGCACGGTTGCCGCTTTCATCGCCTTGGGATCCACGACCTCCGCGTCTTCAATTCGTTTGGTCAGAAAATGCACGCGGCGGTCGATTTCGCGTAAACGCCTTTTCCCATATTGATAATCCGCGTTTTCGGAACGATCCCCGTTGCTCGCGGCCCACGCCACGACCTCGACCAGCTTAGGGCGCTCATCGTGCATCAAAGCATGGTACTCGGCTTTAAGTTTAGCTAGACCTTCGGGCGTGATGTAGTTCTTTGTTGAATCCATGCCTAGACTCTAGACCAACTCCCTTGAGCTTTCTAGTGAAAATTCCGAAATAAGACAGAGGAGGAATTTGATGAAAAAACAGTGGAAACGCTTGCTTATCGCCGCTTTGACATCGTCATCTGTTTTTGCTGCAACCTGGTATTGGTATCAATCCTCTGATCAAAAATTTTCACGAAATGGAAATGAAAAACCTTTGGCTTATGTCGGCAATGTTGTGGACGATATCCAACGCCGTCCCGCTTCGCGTTTGTTATGGCAATTAGTCAATACCGGGGAACCCTTGTACGACGGTGAAGCCATTCGTACGAGTGAAAAGGGCGAGGTGCGCATTCAGTTCACCGATTCGGATCGCTATTTGGATTTAGAGCCGGAGTCGTTGATCGTGATAAAAAAATCTGCTGGCGAAATCTCTTTGGACTTGATGGAAGGTTCTCTTTTCGTCAACGCCCAAGAAGGTGCGGGAACAGAGAATGGTCCCGGCCTGGTTTTAAATTCTGAAAATGGAAAAGTCGATCTTTCCCAAGCCTCTGCGTCTTTAAGCAAAGGCTCTGGCGGAAAATTAAACATCGATGTCTTAGAAGGCCGCGCTTCCATGCAAGGAACCGATGGTCAAACGCAAGATTTGAAATCTCGCGATGATGTGAGAATCATTTCTCCGCTTCCGCAAAAACCCATTGCGATGAACGCGGAATCTTTGCAGCCGGTGATATTTCAATGGGAGGGTTTTCCCGCCCAAACAAAAGTTTCATTGTGGGCCGGCCCCAGCCGTAAAAAACTGCAAGAGTTTAAGGTCAGCGAGGGCGGTCCATCCTACCTAAAAGCCCCGCTGACTTTCGGACGTCATTACTGGAAGCTTGTCGGCACAACACCTGAAGGCCGCATCATCGAGACACGCGTGTACCGCACTGATGTCATGGCTCGCTACGCCCCGACGGTGGTCTTCCCGACCGCGGATGCCCATATCACGGTGGCACAAACTCCGGCTGCCGTTGAGTTCCGCTGGCAAAAAGGTGATGACACTAAACAGACGACCTTAGAAATCTGGGCAGATGCGAATTTACAAAAGAAAGTCTCGGCAAAATCTTTCGCCAACGAAGACTCTTTCACCGCGAGCAATTTAGCTGCAGGCACTTATTATTGGCGCATGAGCTCGACATACACGGATTCCGCGACGCCTCTTTTGGGTAAAATCCAAAAGTTCACCGTTTCAACAGAGCCAGAAGTAAAAACTCCGGTAGCATTAGTTCCCGTAAATGTGGATCTGCACACCCCGACGACTCAATACTATGTGGGCCAACCACAATTTGGCATGGACTGGAAGGTTGATAAATCCGACCAGGTCGCTTTATGGCGCGTGAAACTTCTTGAAGAACATGCCGCCCCAGAAACCGCGCAAAGTTTTGATGCGACCACCACGCAATTCACCACGACCTTGGCGAAACCCGGTCGCTATATTGCTTCGGTTGAAGCCTTAAATAAGACCGGCGAAGTTTTGGGCACAAAAACATCAGAACCTATTAACGTTTTACCTCGTCCATTATTAGAAGCTCCGACATTCATTCCTCGCGAGGGTGAATTGCGAGCCGAGATGAATGGTAAAACTCAGTTGCAATGGACGGCCTTAGAGGGCGCGCAAGAATACTGGCTGACGATCAAAAAAGATGGCAAAGAGCTTAAGAAATCTCGTTACCGAGGTCCGGCGACTTCATTGAAAAATCTTTTACCTGGTGAATACGAAGTCGAAGTTTCCGCGACGGACACCTATGGTCGTCCCGGTCAAACAAGTGCTCCGCGTAAGCTCACCGTTCCTGACAATTCGGGTCTTAAGGCGCCGACCTTAAAGAAAATCCAGGTGAATTGATGCTTAAAGCGACCGCGGGGATTTTCCTTTTCATTTTCATTTTCACGACGGGAATCGCCGAAGCGGCGAAGTATCGTCGTTTGGTGAATTTTGAGTGGGAAGCCATCGAGGGCGCGACAAGCTATGAAATCGAACTTATCCCCGTCAAAATCGATTCTGAAGAACCAAAGGCATTTAACTTTAAAACTAAAGATGCTGCGTGGAATGGTCGCCTCACGCCCGGGAAATATTTAATGCGGCTTCGTTCGCGCGATTATCGTGGCGTTCCGGGGGACTGGAGCCCGCAAAGTGATTTCAACGTGGGATTAGATAATGTCGTTTTAAAATCGCCACTGACAGATAAAATAGAGACTGATTCTGCCGACAAAAAAGAAATCGAATTCAAATGGGAAGCCGTGGGCGGTGCTGATCAATACGAATTCAAACTGACTTCCGAAGATGGCACCACCGCCATCACGCAAAAATTAACCGAGCCTTACTTCAAAGCGGAAGTTCCCGTCGCCGCCAATTATTCTTGGAGTGTGAGCGCTTCTAATAGAGAAGGAATTATTAGCGAAGGAACGGCGACATCTAAATTTGCCCTCAACGGCAAAAAATTAGAGAAGCCCTCTTTAGATAAACCTGAAACAGAATTCGTGCGCGAATTGAAATGGGAAGCCCCCGAATACGCGACGTCTTATGATATCTATATTATCCGTCGCGACGAACGCACGAAGAAATTTGAAAAGTTTAAATCCATTGAAAAAACCACGTCCGCGAACTTAGATTTCGATCCTTCTTGGCCCGGAGGCCTTTATAAAGTCGCGGTCCGCGCCAATGGAAATATGCGCCCTAGTTCAGAGCTTGCTAAATTAAGCTTCAAAGTTCGTTCTGGTGACCGCTCCCCTGCCGCGGAATACACGGCCTTAGTCAGAAAATCCATTGATCGCGTGACCGGCTGGTACGGGATTGCCTCGTATCTTATTACTGAAGTGAAGTTTTCAGGTGTATATCCAGAAAAATCATCTAAAGGCACGTACAATGCCGTGGGCGGAACGGGTCGCTTGGGTGTGGGGTGGTTTGGTTCAAGCACTCCTTGGGGATTTTTAGGAATCTTAGACTTAAGTGGTTTTACTTTCGACGGAAAAACTAAAACTTTTGCTTCCACCGAACTTAACAGCGTCTACCGCATCTCCATGGGGGATCGCACCGAGCTGCGTCTGCAAGCCGGCCCTTATATTAAAGAACATCCCGACAGCATCGCCGATGCCAGCACCTCGAGTGCTGAAGACACCAAGGTCGTGGTCGCCGGTCCTCACATTGGCGCTGAATTCTGGTACTCGTTAACGCCAAAACTGGGTATTCAATTTAATGCTCACTTGTATAATTCGCTATTGAAAATGGAAACGCCTAATAACCGCGATATCGAACCGGCGATGTCTTACCAGATTGGTATCTTAGGCAGTTATCGTATGACTCAAAACTTTACGGGCCTGGTGGGTTGGGCGATGCGCGAAGACCGCGTGAAATATCAGTCCAATCCATATACCCCGATCGATCCTTCTTTGAATTTTGGTAATACTGTTGAGTCCACCGTCGTGGGGAACTATTTAAACTTTTTCGCGGAGTGGGCTTTTTAGCTCGTGGAGATTTGCATGAGAATACCTATTTCAACAAAACTCATCACCGTTACGATCCTGATCTTGGTAGCCGCCACGGGCACGATCACTTGGATCTCTTCTGATTATTTTGAAAAGAAATCTTCAGAGCAAGTAGATATCGCGAACTTGGAATCCGCGGCCGCGAAAGCCAAGGAAGTCGACAACATCGTGGCCTCTTTGGTGGATAAAACACGCGTTACGGCTTCGATTTTAATGAAGGACACGACTCAACAAACTTCGAACAACGATCTCGATTTTAACTTTGCCAAAGATAAAAACTTTGTTTCCATCGAAGTTCTAAAACTTGATGGCAGCAGCGTTGAAAGTATTTCGCGAAAAGTGAAAGACGATATTCTAAAATCTTATGAACTGAATCCTAATTATATTACTCATCTGCGAGCTTGGCAGAAATTTCCCGTACGCTCTGTGGCGCAAGGAAATTTAGAAATTCGCAATGGCTCTTATCCGAAGGCGCCCGCGTTGATTACCATCGGTATTCCGTTAGTCAGGGATGATCAGGGAAAAATCACGCATATCGCGATTGCGGATGTCATGCTGTCCCCGTTAGAAAAACCTTTCACGGACCCTTCGGAAAGAACGCAGTACCTTGTCGACCGTGACGGTGAACTTTTAGCTCATAAAGATGAACATAAAGCCATCGCCCGTCTTAACATGAAAAAATATCCGATCGTGCAAAAAGCTTTAGAACAAAAATCTCCCCAGTTCCAAACGAAGTTTGTGGATCCCGACACTGATAAAAATATTTTCGGCGCCTCGGTCAAAACGTCTTTCGGCGGCACGGTTATTTCGCAAACTTCTGAAGAAACGATCTTAGAAGTTTCTAACGAAGTAAAACGCCGCGCGATCTTTGTAGCGGGTTCGGCGATTTCGATGGCCATTTTCTTTATCTTCTTATTCTCAATGACTCTCACCTCCCCGATTGAAAAATTGGCGGACATGATTCATTTGGTTTCCAAGGGTAATTTCGATGTGAAAGCCCGGTCGCAAGTGCGGTCTCACGACGAAGTGGGCGATTTAGCGGAAGCCTTCGATCATATGACCGAGGGTTTAAAAGAACGCGATAAGGTGAAAAACCTTTTTTCAAAATTCCATGGATCTTCGGTTGCCGAAGACTTAATCAGCAAAGACATTGGTGTCGGCGGTCAGTCTAAAGAAGTCGTCGTTTTCTTTTCAGACATTCGTGGTTTCACCGCTTTTTCAGAAAAACGCTCTCCGGAAGAAGTCGTTGAAATGCTCAATGAATATTTTGGCGTGATGGTAAAAATTATTAACTCTCACGGCGGCGTCGTAGATAAATTTATCGGGGATGCCATCATGGCCGTTTGGGGGGCTCCGCAAGGAACACAGAAGGATGCTCACAATGCAGTTCGCGCTTGTTTGGAAATGCGTCGTTCATTAGAAAAACTGAATGAAAAACGCATCAACCGTGGGCAACCTCCGATTAATATCGGAATGGGCTTGCATGCAGGCCCGGCGATTTCCGGAACGATCGGATCTGATGAACGTATGGAATACACCGTCATCGGAAATACCGTCAATACGGCTTCACGAATCGAGGCTTCGACGAAAGCTTTCGGTGCTGATCTTTTAATTTCAGATACGGTCATCGAAAAAATCGGCGAAGCCTTTAAAATTGAACTTGCAGGGGCTGCCGAAGTTAAAGGCCGCTCTGAAGCTTTAAAGATGTTTAAAGTGCGCGGATACGTCGCGGAGGACGGCCATATGGTCGAAGTAAAAACGGCTTACTCGGACTATGAGGCCGAATCCGCGGATAAAGTAAAAATCGCCAAAGACGTCGCTTAGTGCAAGTCCTCAGGTCGTCGGCGTGGAAATCGGTCCACGCTGCGCGCGACTTCCTTGACGGTCATGCCGATGATGATGCCAACACCAATCAGTCCAAACACCGCAATTTTAGGGAATTTTTTTAAGGCCCAGGCGCCAGCCATCACACCGGCCGCCGTTTTTAATTCGGTCGCGACGGTTTCTTTTTTCTGACCGAAAAAGGCGGTGGAATTTGGGGACTTGTATTCAACATTATTAACTTTGGGCATAAGACCTCCTAAGAGCATTATGCCTCCAATAACACCGCATTTTAATTTCAACGGTATTGATAGTTAACAGGCTTACGTGAAGCCCTTGTTAAATCTTAATACTAAGCCCGTCTTTTAAGGCTAAGCGTTGAGCGCGCAGGGCTGGAATTAAACCAATAACGGTTCCACCCACCAAGGTAACAATGACGTATAACAGTTCTTTTTTGGTGAATGCCGCCCCAGCTAAATAAAGTCCAAATTCTCGTTCAGCCCACGGACCTAATACCGCCATTGAGACGTAAGAAAGAAGCACGCCAAATAAAACTCCTAAGGTTGTCAGCAGTGCTGATTCGAAAACCAAAAGCCCCACGATTTGGAAGGACCTGGCACCCACAGCGCGCAAGATCGCCATTTCACGACGGCGTTCATTTAATGTTGTCGTTAATGCAATCAGCATTCCTAAAAAACCGACCACCACAACCATCCAAGAAATTCCGCGCAAAACTCCTTCGATATAAGAAAGTCCTTGCCATAGCTCGGACAAAACAACGCCGGGAATGATTGCCAATAACGGCTCAGATTTAAAGTCGTTGATTTCTCTTTGCAGGCGTAATGTTTCGGCTCTGGATTTAGCTCCTAAAAAGAAAGCGGTGATCGTATCAACTTTTATATTTTCTTTAGAGATCTTTTCTTTCGGAATCACCTTGTCCGACGTGGGGGCCGAGCCATCTTGCCAATCTAAGTGCAAGGCCTCCATCCCTTCTAAAGAGACATACACCGCGCGATCCAAAGGCGTTCCCGTCGGCTTCATAATCCCCGAGACCACAAAAGGTTTGTCATCGTGATTAAGCACACCTTCTGTTTTGGTGACCCCGTGGGATATCACAATACGATTTCCTAGTTTATAACCTAATTTATTGGCGACATCCGCCCCAATCACCACGTCCCACAACTTGTCAAAAGGAACGCCCTGCTCCAGTTCCACCTTCTGGTAACCGCGATAATGATAATACTTAAAAAAATCTTCGTTGGTGCCGACCACCCGGAAACCGCGATGACCGTCTCCTAAAGAGTAAGGAATGGTCCAAGCCACATTCGGCAATTGGCTGATGGTTTTATAGGAATCATAGGAAATATTGTGCGTGGCATTTCCCATATTGAAGACCGTGTACAAGATCAGTTGCAAGGGACCACTGCGTGCGCCCACGATCAAATCCGTGCGGCTGATGGTTTGGGTGAAACCTTCTTCGGCAGCGCGCTTGGCCCTTTCCACCGTCAAAAGCAAAGTGACACTAAGACAAATTGAAATCACCGTCAGGGTTGTTGAAAAAGCACGGTTGCGAAGCGACTTGATGGCCAGTTTCAAAAAAATCATGCATGCGCCCTATTGATAGACTCTAAAGAAATGGTGCGAGTGAATAGCTTTTCCATCGTGCGATCATGCGAAACAAACACCACGGTGGTTCCATAAAGCTCCGCAAGTTCGAACATGAGTTTTAAAAACTTCTCGCGATGATCAAAATCTAAAGCCGATGTGGGTTCATCGGCCAGTAATAAATCCGGCTTCCCCAAAAGAGCTCTGGCCACGGCCACGCGCTGTTGTTGACCGACACTCAAGGCCCCGACAGGTTTACTTAACAAATCCCCAATACCTAAGTTTCCGCACAGGCCGCGAATCACTAAGTCGGTGCCGACACTGCCTAAACGGGCACGACGAGCTGCACTTAAATGTAAAGGCAGTTCGATATTTTCTTGAACACTAAGATAAGGAATCAAATTGAAGTTCTGAAAGATGTAACCCATATGCTCGGACCTGAAAGAATCCCTTTCCGCATCCGACATTTGCACTAGGTCACAACCTAAAATTTTTAAAGTTCCTTTCGAGGGTTTTAAGACCCCCGCTAAGATTTCTAACAAAGTGGTTTTTCCCGTTCCACTGGGTCCATAAAGAAAGAGTTCTTCCCCGCGTAAGACCGAAAATTCGGGAATATTCAAAACGGATGTCCCGTCTAAATAGTCAAACTGCAGGTCCCGAACTTCGATCAGGATATTACTTGAGCTCAAGACTTTCTCCGTTCTTTTTCACTTCTAACGACTTTTGCACTTCGTCCGCAATCACTTCGACCTTCACCTTTTTAATCCGAGAAAGGCCTTTTTTAAAATTAAATGTGATGGTGGACCCCGCAACTGGCTTTTGACAAGTGACCGCATATTCTACTTCCACATCGGCGTGATCTTTTTCTTGATTCACTTGAGAAGCTTCCATTTTTATTTCGCAAGCCAGTTCTTTATCAAACGCAATCATTTCAGAAATGTTGTCATTGAGCGCTTGCAGGCCTTTGTCTTTGGCCTCACGATCTTTTTTCGAACGCGCCTCGTGTTCAAATCCAAACACAGTTTCAGCGGGTGCTTTAAACTCAATTTTTCCTTTAGATCCATCAAAGCCCATGCTGACCTGGGCCGCTCCATGCACATGGGCTTTGTGTTCTTGCGCATAGACTGAAATTGAGAGCGCCGTGATAGAAAATAAAATCACTTTAAGCATTGAAACCTCCGTATTTTGCACTTTCGCTTTGTGCGAAAGGGTCTAGCGATAAGGCTCGATAGCCTCGCCGACGAGTTCGAATGAAGCATCTCCATACATGGACTTTTTAGTGACAAGATTCAAAGTGCCGTAAACCCAGATGGGTCCTTGCGCGGCCTCAGCACCCCTTTTCATTTTCACGTAGACCATTTGATTCGGTGGTGGTGGCGGCACGTGAATACAAGCTTGAGGACTGGGAACTAACAAAAACTCAACGACATCTCTCTGGTTATCTTCTAACGGAACCATAAACCCCGGAATTTTGACAGCTTGGCCATTGAGCGCCGTTAATTCGGAGCTGGCCTTGCCGGTGATATAATCCATATCGCCTAACAAGCGCCAATCCACTTCCACTCCCGTTAGCGCCGAAGGACTTAACGCGCCGGAATGGTAAAGAGCGGCTCCGGCCACCGTGGCTAAAATGAAAATACCGATTAATACAAACTTTTTCATGATTTCAGATCCTATTTTCGCCGATTGTTCCTCCTTATATTAAAGACTTCGCCTGGGGTAAATGCAATAGCTTTGCGCCGCGCCCTTCACTCTGATATAAAGGAGTTCACGTCAGATCTAAGAGGATAGTTATGAGTAACAAATTTCAATGTGTACGAGGCACCCGCGATCTTCTTCCGGAGCTTTCGAATGTTTTCCGCTTTGTCGAAGAATCAGCCTATCGCAACGCGATTCTGTATGGTTACGGAGAAATTGAAACTCCTATTTTCGAATTTTCTGACGTTTTTCATCGCACTTTGGGCGAAACTTCTGACGTCGTAAACAAAGAAACTTATGACTTCACCGATCGGGGTGGAGAAAATCTCACGCTGAGACCGGAGGGCACGGCGGGAGTGGCGCGCGCCTTTATTTCCGAGGGCTTAAGTCAGAATTTACCTCTTAAATTTTATTATTCAGGTCCGATGTTTCGCTATGAACGCCCGCAAAAAGGCCGCTATCGCCAATTCTATCAAATCGGCACCGAGTGCTTAGGTTACGATTCGCCCCTGGCGGATGTTGAAACGATCGCGCTTGCTTGGGACTTTTTAAAATCCATCGGAATCGCGGCCGAGTGCACGCTTGAAATCAATACTCTGGGTGATGCAGAAAGCCGCACCGCCTATCGCGATGCGCTAGTAAAATACTTCTCTCAACACGTCGATTCTTTGTCCGCAGATAGTAAGATGCGTTTGGAAAAAAATCCTTTGCGCATTTTAGATTCCAAAGACGAGGGCGATAAAAAAATCAATACCGGCGCGCCTAAGTTTGCAGAATATCTAAATGCAACTTCGAAAGATTTTTTTGCCGGCGTCCTTAAAGGCATCGAGGCCTTGGGGATTCCATTTAAATTAAATCCATTATTGGTGCGTGGTTTAGATTACTACACTCACACTGTTTTTGAATTCACCACGCAAAAGTTAGGTGCCCAAGGAACCGTTTTAGCTGGCGGTCGTTACGATGGATTGATTGAGTCCATGGGCGGCCCACGCACACCGGCCGTCGGCTGGGGCGCAGGTCTTGACCGTTTGGCTGATCTTGTTCCACCCGAGCTGGCCGTGAAAAAAGATCTTTTAGTCGCGGTGATCGGCGCTGACGACCAAGGGGAAGCTGAAAGCGTGAAATTATCCCACGAGCTTCGCGCCCGCGGAATTAAGACCGAGAACTTCCTCTCAGGAAAAATGGGCAAGAAAATGCAAAAAGCCAACAAACTGGGTGCGCATTACGCTTTGATCTTGGGTGGAAATGAAGTCGCCAATAAAACGGTCACGATAAAAAACTTTGCTAGCGGCGAACAAAGCGAAATCTCGCGCGCGGCATTGACGACTTACGAATTTAAAATTTAGTTTTAATTTTTTAGGCTCCACGATGGGCCGCTTTTTTCATGGAGTTTAGAATGAAGTTTTTAGTTATCGTACTTTTTGCGTTGTCGTGTCTATCATGTACTAAAAAATCGGATTCTGTTTCTACGGCCCATTCAGGCCCCCATGCAGAAGTTATTAACCAAGACCTGCCAGATCCCAGTGCTGATATTTCAGCGGCTCCACAAGCCTGCACCAAAGATGCAGATTGTGGTGGCAAGAAATGCGTCGAAAAAGTTTGCACCACGGCTCACTAGGTTTGCGAAGACCGCCTGTCACCGGCTTGCCGGTGACTACTTACGATTTAACTTGATCGAATATCCTCTTGCCCAGCCAGGCACCGACAACGAACTTGCTCGGGTCCAAACGAACATCAAGATCAAGCCGACGATAAACATCACCACACTTAACCACTGACCACGAGTCAATCCCAACCACTGATAACCGATATGTGCATCGGGCATACGGAAGTGTTCATCGATCACACGCACGATCGCATACAGCAATACAAAACAAGCCGCGATAAATCCTGGCTTACGCGGTTTGCGCCACAAGAAGAACAAAATTAAAAACAAAAACAAGCCTTCGCCTAAAGCCGCAAAAAGCTGTGATGGATAACGAGGCGTTAATAAAGGCGCGATGGCCTCTTTGGCCGCCGTGTTGCCATCTTGGATGCCGACAACGATTTTATTTAAAATATCATACAACTGTTCGCGCGCGCCGATGTCCATACGGAAATTTTGCGCGAGCTCTAACCATTTTTCAGATGTCACACCGACTTTTTCAGCCACGGGTGCAAGCTCCGGTAAACGTCCCGCTTCTGCCGCCGGCCAAGAATAAATATCTTGAGGAAACTTCACCGCCAACGGATAGGTCGGATCACAAGGACGTCCCACAAGTTCACCGTTGATAAAGTTCGCAATACGACCAAAGAAAACTCCCAAAGGTCCAACAACGGCCACTAAATCGAAAAGATAAAGTGTGTTCACGGAGTATTTGCGGGCAAACAACCAACACGCAATCACGATCCCGATAATACCACCGTGGCTCGCCATCCCGCCTTCGTTCACCGCGAGAACTCCCCACCAAGGGAACTCACCTTTGAATTTTGTTAACAAATCCGGGCCATAAAAAAATACATACCCCAGACGACCGCCCACCAAAGTGCCAATCGCACCATACGTGATGAAATCGCCCACCATTTGGGCGGTTAATCCCGAACGCTGGCGTTGGGCCAACCACTTGATCAGAAGATAGGCACAAATAAAGCCCATCATGTAAGACAAACCATACCAACGGATACCGAAGTCTCCGGAAATTCTAAGTGCAAATGGGTCAAAATCGTGAACCACGAGGCCTCCTTTTTTCGACATATTTTGAGACAAACAGTACGTCTCAGCGTGGGAAAAATTAGGGTTTTCGATATAAAAGCGGGAAAATAAGCCTATGTCTAGAATTACATCCTTGCTTCTACTGTGCATTATCATCTTTTCGTCTCTGTCTGAGGCTCAAACCAAGAGCAAATGGAGCTCTGGGATCGACTTCACCCAAAGATCCGCCAATCGCGAAAAAGGCCGCTGGTCCCTCACCGATTGGCTCGCGATGAAAGAGCGCAATCGCATGATGGATCAATGGCTTTCCCTTAATTCACCGTCCGCGTTTGAATTTATGATGTCGGGCTCTTACAACTCGTTTAAGACCGATCTTGGCGATGGCTCCGAAGCAAAATCGCATTCGTCTTACAAGGCCGAAGCCGCCGCCTATGCCCAACTCGTGGGGGTGACCGCCGAATATGAGAATAATACGGAAGAAGGCTTCAACGATCTTTCCGGTATTTTCAATCTGCGCCTTTTAGGAAATTCCATTCAGAACACCTCGTTCACCATTCATTATGGTCAACGCACGCGCACTTCGGATACGAGCACTTTACGTCAGCAATTCGGGCAAGCCAGTTTGCAATTATACTTAACCAAATATTTTGGAATCGACGGAAAATACAGATATTTCCTGCCGACATCGACTGATGAATTAGGCGACGTCAAAGGAGATATGACCGAAGCGGGAGTTTTCATAGACTTCAAAGCTCTGCGGATCTTCGGTGCTTGGTATAAGGAGAGCCAAAAAAACAAGATCCCTGCTGCGACGGAAGACACTGTCACCGATCGCACAGGGATTAGGTCAGGAATCAAAATCTTCTTTTAGCCTTCTTGTTGGTTCTTGCTTCTTTTTTCAATCATAGCCTGCTTTACCATTGAGATGGAGTGTTACCCTTAATTTGTGGGACGGCCATCCGGGCCTCGCCGCAGGTTCATACGACTTCGTGTCGCTGCGGAGCCCACAAATTAAGGGTAACACCCCATCTCAATGAACCAGTCTTGGTTGAAGCAATAAGAAGAAATCAGAAAATAAAAAAATAAGAACTTAGATCAGACGGAATTTGGGCTTCGTGAAGGTCATCACGTCGAAAGACTTTTTGCGTTCCTAAAAAAGCAAAAAGGTCCCGGAGGGACCTTTGAGCCTATAAAACTCGTGTTACCAAGATTATTGCAATTTGATTAACTTGTTTTCGCCAGACACGAAGTATGATTCTGATGACAAGTGTTCTACTACTGGAGAAGTTACTTTCCAGCCCATGTTCATTTGCATTCCTGCTACTGGAGCTTCTTTTGTTCCCGTGTTGAATACTGATGGGATGGCTGCTTCGGCGTCGAATTGGAAGCCCCATGCTACTTTTACGTTAGCTGGCATAAAGGTCGCGTTCGTGATGTATTTACCCACGCCGTTTGCTGATCCGCCCGCAGTGTAAGTTACGCGGTACGCGAAGCTTACTACGTTCATACCGAAACCATTTGTGTAATCGATTTGGTAAACTTTTGATTCAGGAACATTCCAACCAGAAAGATCAGACCAGCAAGTCAAACCTTTTGGAAGAGCATTGGCTGTATCCAATTTGATGTTCATCACTGGTTTACCCGCTTGAACGATCGTCCAGATTTTTTTACCAATGTTGATGATTTGATCTACGATCAACTCTACACCATTTAGTGGATTCAAATCTGCTGGTGCTTGACCAGAGTAACGGATCGCGAATGGACCAGAAGATGCGCACTCTTCATTCAAACCTGGCTGAGCCATTGGGTTTACTTGAGAAGAGTATTTTTCAGTGACGTCCGTCACTTTCATGTTTTTGATTTCATAGTAAGATTTATCAACGGCCAAAGCTGTGTTTGCCAAGCCCAAAGCCAAAACGAATGCTGTTAGTGAACGAATCATTAGGTCCCCCTGTTTGTTGCCCGAAGGTGATATCAATGGGGTGGGGACGTTTCAAATGAAAATAAACTAATGTGCGGTATCAGCCTCTTGCGTCACCACTGTTTGGTGACGGTGAGCATCGGAAATAGCCAAGTTTTGCCATTCGACGCACTGGATTCAACATTATTTACAATCTTCTTGGTGTAACTTGCCGAAAAATAGTTCAACGACATACCAATATAAAGTTTCTCGGCGACTTCGGGTGACACACCGAATGAAACTAAAAAGCTTGTGCCTTCCCAGTTTTCATTCGTCGTTCCAGATGAATAAGTGGCTTTACTTATCAGATTATAGGCAGCACCAAAGTTGTATAATTTCCCGCGACCCAGTTGATATTTAAATCCCACACCCATATCGGAACTGCTAAAGGTTGTTGTCGTACTGGTCGACTGCGTTTGATTTATTCCAGAATAGTTAAATCCCAACCAGGCTTGTTTGCCGAGGTCTAATAATAACCCCCCTCCATAAAACATCTGCGTGGAAGTGCGATCACTGGGAGTTGTTAAAGAATCTGAATAATAGATGCCACCGACATCAATCATAATACCGGCAAAAGACGAGGAAGCTGTTAAGAAGAGGACAAGAAAAGCTATACGGCCCACAAAATGAGTATCTCGTGGTTTTGAGAGCTTCGCCATAAACTACCAAGTCCAGCTAACAACTTTGGACTAACGTCGTTCTAAAAGGGCTCCATAAAATCCATCAAAGCCCTCTTTATCCGGGCGCAAATGAATTTCTTGAATCAAGGTCCAGTCCTGACCGTGCTCTTTTAAGAAACGTTCGATCTGCTTTTCGTTTTCACTCGGCAGGATACTGCAAGTCGCATAAACCATGCGCCCGCCTTTTTTGGTCATGACACAATAGCTGGTTAAGATTTCATATTGCAGCTGCTGCAGGCGCGCGATCTCGTCGTTATTTAATTTCCATTTTGTATCGGGATTACGACGAAGCACGCCCATTCCGGAACACGGCACATCCAATAACAAACGATCGGCCGTTGCGTGCATGCGTTTGATCACTTTGGAAGAATCAATCAAACGGGTTTCAATCACGTCCACCCCATCTCGGCGCGCACGGATTTTTAGCTCATTTAATTTCCATTCGTGAATATCTAAAGAGATGATCTTGCCTTTGTTCTTCATCATCGCGGCCATGTGCAAGCTTTTGCCACCAGCCCCCGCGCACGCATCAATCACGCGATGACCCGGCTCAACTCCCAAAAGTGGAGCAATCATTTGTGAAGAAGCATCTTGCACTTCAAAGAAACCTTCTTTGAAAGCCTTCGAAGTGAAGACATTTTTTCTTACCGGCAAACGCAAAGCCACCGGCAAATCCGCAGAAACTTTCACCGCTTCAATGCCATCTTCGGCTAAAGATTTAATCACTTGATCGGGATTTGATTTCAAAGTGTTTACGCGTAAGAAAACTTCTGCGGGCTTATTCAACGCGCGCATCACGTCTTTCCACGCATCCCCTAATTCAGTTGTGCCACGCTCGTGCATCCAGTCCGGAATCGACTGAGCCACCGCAAAAGACGGCAGATCTTTTAAACGTGCTTGAATGAATTTTGCATCGATATCGGAAAGCTCTTCCCAGTCTGGAAGCTCATGACCTTGACGAATCCAGTACGCGGCCCAGATGGCCCAAAAATCGTTATTGTCAGCGACATGACTTAAAAGACGCTCCCAACGCACGATTTCGTAAACGGTTTCGGCAAAAAACTTGCGGTCTCGTGCGCCCCAAGCTTTGTTGGACTTCATCGAACGTTCGATGACTTTGTCGGCGTATTGCCCTTGATCAAAAATCTCTTCCAGAGTGGTCACGACCTGCGCAACCAAGTGCTTATGAATTTTCAAAACGTAAATACCAATCCACCTGCTAAAAAGGTGCCGTTATATTGTCCTGAGGACAGGATGAAAAGGCTGTTTTTTAGACCAGCTTCGATAAAGAAGCCAGTGTTTTCAAAGACGTTGAAAAATCTGGCCCCCGCCACCAATTGATAGTCCAAAGAGATCGCCGATTTTTCGTTGATTTGCTTTAAGAAAACTCCCAAGCCTAAGCCCGCACCGAAATAAAGCGGAAAGCGAGAATTCGCATCCGGGAATGTGATCAAAGGTAGGAATGAAAGTTTCGTCGGTTTTTCTCCGGCAATCTCATAGTCCATATAGTCGATACGGATGTTCATATCCATCGAGTTCACCCACTCGCCGATGCGATAGGTGACGCCGAAATTGTTTTTACCGACATCATCTTCTTGGCCGTTTTTTCCCCAATCATAAGACTGAGAAGACATCAATCTTCCGTAGTGTAAAGCCAGATAGTGATCATTTGCGCCCGTGATGCCACCACTTTGGATATCATTGGAAACATCTCTTTTTTGAAAATACTTCGTCGCCGCATCGCGCCCCACGATAGGTTGAGAGCTTTGCGCCCATCCGACCGAACCGACCAACAAGGGCAAAATGATCAAAAGAAAAGTCTTCACACGCACCTCAATTCTGTCTTCTATTCTATCCAGCTTTTGCTGCCAGAGTTAAGCCCTTGACGCAGCCTAGCATTACCTCTGCTTAGATTGACTCATGAATGCCCGCTCCCCTAATCTCCAAGCAGCTTTAGGACGGGACCAAAGACTATGAAATGCCCATTTTGTGCGCATGCAGATGACAGAGTTTTAGACACGCGAGTGCAGAAGGATGGCAGCATCCGTCGGCGTCGCGAATGTTTAGAATGCAAAGCCCGTTTCTCGACGGTGGAAACCATCATGTTGGCTTTCCCCTTCATCATTAAAAAAGATGGACGCCGTGAACCTTTCAGCAAAGAGAAAATCTTAAAAGGCCTGCAAGCAGCTTGTCAAAAACGCCCCGTAAGTCTAGCGCAAATCGACGCGGTCGTTGAACGTATCTCGGCCTGGGTTATCAACCGTGGAGAGAGCGAAATCTCTTCTCGCTTGATCGGAAAGAAAGTCATGGCTGAAATCAAACAGCTTGATGACGTGGCTTACATCCGTTTTGCAAGTGTGTATCGTACCTTTAAAGACGTCCAAGAATTTGTCGAGACCCTGGAAGACACTGAACTTCTTGATTTTGTGGATACAAATAATCCACAATTAAGTCTGACTTCCATGAACTTAGTAGACAACGAAAAGAAACCGAACCATGAAACTGACAGCAAGACGACAAGCCAGAGAACTCGCTCTCCAAATCCTATTTCAAACTGAGTTCGCGCCGCAAATCAGCCCACAAACATTGCTCGATGTTTTTGAACAAAGTGTTGAAGAAGAAACCACTTCTTACGCCGATGCGTTGATCAAAGGCGTGCAAAGTAAAAAAGCCGAAATCGATGCTAAAATCCAAGCTTCTAGTGCTCACTGGAAAGTGGAGCGCATGGCGACCATTGATCGCAATATTTTGCGTATCGCTGTGTATGAAATGAAATTCGCCGCTGATCCGATCAAAGAAAATATCGCTATCAATGAAGCCGTAGAGATTGCCAAAAAATACGGAACCACAGAATCGGCAAGTTTCGTTAATGGTCTTCTGGACCAAGTTAGTAAGGCCCGCTGATGGCTTTGAGCGTTCTTTCCCAGGCCAGTGCATTGAATCCTGGATCCGACTTGTGGATCGTGCCTGATTTGGAAAAGTCGCAATGGACAGCCAAACTTGATTGGTATTTAAACTTTCAAGTTTGCAAATCTTCTCGCCATGTATCCCCGCACTTAGAAAAATATCTGACCGATGTCTTGCGTGAAAGTGAGCTGAATGTTCGCACACCCCAGAAAATGGGGACCACTCCCCTGATGATCAGCTCTGAAAATCTGCTGCCAAATAAGTGGGTGGTCATTCTTCCTTGGAATGGTGACCTGCGCGAATGGAGCACAAGAATTTTCGAAGTTTGGAGCCAGCTTAAAGAGCCTTCTTTGCGTGTCTTCTTGCCTCCTGGACAAAGTACCGGGAGCCTTCAGACCGCTTGGCAGTCCCACCATACAGTCCCTGAATTCACCGTCGTGCTTGATTAACGACCTAATTCTCCCCACAATATTACTGAGCATATAGATAAGTT